>DYVS01000207.1:0-7089 GCA_020743075.1 Butyricimonas virosa
CAAAAAGATAGTATGGAGATTTTGTTTAAAAGCAATGCGGTCATCAACATCCATTTCTACAATACTTTCATCTCCATGATTCACTGCGATGTAATCAATCCCGGTATAACAATCCATAACGGAAGGTGTCGCACCATAAGGTTCCCACAATTCACTACAAAACAACAATTTTAATGGCATTAGTTTTTGCAATGCAGAATCCGGATAAAAATTAAGAAATTTCGTTTCGACAAAGTCCAACAATTGACCAACATACTCCTCCTTTGCCGGCACGGCTTTAAATTTACTTTGCACCCATGCATTAGACAAGGAGTCCCAAGATGCTTCATCCCATTGAGTTAAATTCCAATAAATATCTTGTGGTTGAAATTTATACAAGATATAGAATCCACAACGATCATTCCAATTCACGATATTTTTATCAAAATCATGACTCCCTTGTGGTAATAAAAAATTAGGTTCTGGTTCTATTGTCGGCGTTAAAGGATCTTCATCATAACATCCAATCCAGAGTACTGAACTCAAAATTATAAATAATATCTTCTTCATTACATTCTATTTTAAGTTATTCACTATAGGTTCGGCTCTAATTTCGGATTAGCTTCTCGAATAATTTCGGGTATCGGTAAACAATACCATGAAGATTTTTCTTCCAACACGAAACGTTGCGTTTCTCCCGGACGAGCGAAATAGACATGTTCGATACGAGGCATTCCGTAACGACGTAAATCAAACCAACGATGATGCCCTTCCTCGCATAACTCCCGACGACGTTCCTCCTTGTAAAAATCGAATAAATCATCTGCACTCGTGAAATCAAAATGCTTGTAAGTCTCCGATTCCTCCACTGGCACATAGGGAGAAGTAAAACGATGACGACGCAAATAATTCAAATCCTCTAACGCTTTTCTTCTAAAATCATCCTGTCCAGTTTCCATATATTTATGAATATAAGCCTCCGCCCGATTTAAATACACTTCCGCCGTCCGAATTCCTCGGTTAGCTTCTAAGCCATCTTTCTCTATAACATCAAGAAACATCGTGTAGACACCATCCTCGTAAATGTAACTACTTTTCAAGAAGGCCAATTGTCTTAAATCACCTTGATCTTTATTCACATATTTATAGTCCCAATACCCACCGAAAGAGGGCCAATCCGGAACAAAATACACGTATGTAGAATCAACTTTAAGACTTTCTGTCGTAAATTCTTTTGTCATACAATCAAGAAATCCCTCTGACAAACCGTAAGGAGTGCGATAACTCCATGTTTGGTTGGAGTTTGGTGTTGGACGAGCCCAAATAATTTCCTCTGGACTAGTCCGCTGATACACGCCATCATACACTGGGAATGCATGTAAATCACACTGCAAGAGATTACGCAATGCCGGTCTTTCTTGAATAATTTCATCGGCATACTTCAAAGCGTTATCCCAATCTTCCATATAAAGATACATACGAGACAACACCGCTTTCCCCATACAGTATCCCGCCCGATTAAAATTTCGTTCGATCGGGTTAGCTTCCAATAAACTAATCCCTTTCAATAAATCTTTCTCAACACTCGCATATACCTCGGCTACGGAATTACGAGATAGATATTCATCCCTTACCCCCATATCCAACTTCAACGGGACCCCAGGGTTCTTCACCGGATCCCCATAATTATAAGGCATCCCAAAGAAATTCACTAGCATAAAATAATAATATCCCCGCATCACGTAAGCCTCTCCTCTTAAATTCTCGCGTTTCTTATCATCCCCTGTCACTTTATCTAGATATTCAATAACCACGTTACATCCTTTAATCCGTTCGTAAGGCTGAGCCCACAAGAATTCATCAATACCTCCCCCTCTCTCGTCAAACATTTCCCGAGCCCAGCTAAAAGCGTAGCGCCCACCCTCCAATTGTGAACGATACTGTTCATCAGAAATTCCATAGCATTGTATATCATCAGTCAACAAACGGGTATATCCTTCACTAAATTTTTCATGATCCTCATCTGTCATATATACCTCCCCGATCAACAACTGTTCCATATCATCCACCGTTGCAGGACGAATCTCATCTTGACTTGACTCCTCTAAAAAATCACTGCACCCACAAAAGAACAATACACACAAAAATATCCATATATTTGTCTTCATCACGTTATACTTTTATCATTAAAAACTCATACTCACACTAAAAGAAAAATGTCTTGAAAGAGGTTGTGCGCCACTAGCCACCTCCGGATCCCTCCCATGAAAGTCTTTACTCACGACCTGAAACGGGTTACTAACCGAACAAGAAAAGCTCACGCTTCGGGCAAAATGTTTCGTCCACTCCTGAGGAACTTGGTAAGACAGCGAAATATTATTGCATCTTAAATACCAAGCATCTGCAACCCGAATATCTGAATATGCCCATGCATCGTAAGGATAAATCGTTGTATATTTATTATAAAATGGACGTAAAGCCGCACTCGTTTCCGGGTTTGGCAAAGAAGGTATATCTGTAAACGCCTCATCACCCGTTTTTTTCCAGCGGTTTACTAATTGCGAAGATAAATTTTGATATTCGCTAACCATAGTACTTGCCCCAGCTGCAAATAACTTTTCGTTATAAGGAGAAGCCAAAAACTTCTGGTTACCGGTACTTAAATAAAAATTGGCACTCAAGAATAAATTCTTGAAACGGAATGATGTACTCAATCCCGCTGTAAAATCGGCTTCAAGTTTACCTGCATATTTCATATATTGAGTTACATCCAGTTCTGCCGTCTCCGTATTTGCCCCTGTAAAATCAATTATCGGTGCCCCGTTTTCTGGATTCAATCCTTTGAAACGAAAAGCCCAAAAACTAGATACGGGATATCCTTCTTTATTAAACCCTCCTGACACTGCTTCTGTCCATTTTCCCGTGGGTTCCAATGTACTTTTCAATTTATTATTTGCTCTAGACGTATTCATACTCAAGCTCCATACAAAATCTTTCGTACGCACGGGGACGAAACTAAAACTCAAATCCCAACCGGAATTCGTCATATTACCACCATTCAATGTTAACGTGGTCACTCCGTTTTCATAAGGAACTTTTCGTTCCGTAATCATATCCTCTGTTGATTTATAATAATACTCGAACGTTCCGTTTACTCGGCGATCCAAAATACTGAAATCAACACCGAAATTAATACTCTTGTTCTTTTCCCATTTCAATCCCGGTGTTGGAAGACGAGAAATTGTCATCTTGTATTCCCCTGTAACTGTATTTATCCGCTCAATTTTCGCTATCAAATCCGGCCCGACATTTTCCGCCACGTTTCCTTGCCAACCGTAGGATGCCCTAAAACTTATATCATTCAAAAGATTTTGTCCCTCTAGCCAATGTTCCCGACCAAGATTCCAACGTAATCCGACCGACCAAACGGGCTGAAAACGAGCGCTCTTATCCTGCCCGAAACGATTGGATGCATCCGTACGAATACTACCCTCTATGGCATAACGATCATCAAACATATAGCTAAAATTTCCATAAAAAGACAAATAATTAGCCTTGCGATCAACCAGTTGAGGAGAATTTCCTTGAACGTACATATTAACTCTCTTATCCTCTCCAATCACGGGAGGAACTTCTGCAAAGGATTTTCCCCGATCGGGCATATACCCGTAATTCGTCTGGGAATAACCGTCATATTTATTGCTTCTCGCTTCCTGTCCGAGCATCACATTAATCACGTGACGATCAAACGTCTTGACGAATTCCAATTGATTCCTCCATGTATAATTATTATTCCGAGTTTCATTCACCGTCAGAGTACCACCGTACGGCAGAGGGGATTCAATATACAGAACATCTCCCGGCCCATATTCCCCAAACTCGTACCCCCTAATATTCCGGATGTAATTAGATTGTTCCGTATACCAAGATTCTCCAAAAGAAGTAGAATAATTATACCCAACAACAGAAGCCAGAGTCAAACCATAACCCATCACCCAACGAACACTAAAATTACTATTAATACTATTCGAAGTATTCTGATTTCCACTATTATGTAGCTCATGCAAAATATTATAAAACCCTCCACCACTGGTTCTGTAGAAATGTAAACTACCATCCTCGTTATAACAAGGGATTGCCCGATTAGTCGTACTAGCATAACTATACGGATCAGACGCATTAAAAGCTTTCGTTTTTGACACGTTACCGGACAAACCAAACACAATGTACAATTGATCCCAGAAAGTAGTAGAAACATTCACGTTTCCCGAATAAGACCTCTGTGAATTACCTTTAGCTGTATTATTTGCATTATTCATACCTATAGAAGCTCGATAAGTTGTCTTATCATTTCCTCCCGAAATACTTATAGAATGATTATGACTAAACGGAGTCTGAAACAATATATCAAACCAATCCGTGTTATTGGTCTCCAATTTTTTTACTCCCGCATTAAATTCATCATAACTAATTTCTCTACGTTTATATGCTAACGCTAAAGCCATATATCCTATCGGCTCTTCTGTTTTCAAAACAGATCCTTTCTCGTAAGCTTCCCGGGAAGCTTCAACACGCTGCTTAGAATTCATTAACTCCAATTTATTATATGTCATCTTTGCGCTAAAAGAAAAACTTCCGCTATACCCTAAAGACATCCTTCCTCGTTCTCCTTTTTTTGTTGTGATCACGATCACCCCGTTAGCAGCCTTTACCCCGTAAATTGCAGTGGCAGAAGCATCTTTCAACACCGTAATATCTTCAATATCATTCGGATTCAACCATGAAATAGCCCCTCCTACGAAATTCTTGATCATATCGACATCCGTATCTCCCATATTCGTCAAATCACTTGAATTAAAAGGTAACGGATCCTCCTGAATAATCCCATCCACCACCCATACCGGCTCCGCATTCCCGACCAAGGTCGAAGTTCCTCGTACTCTTACTTTCTGTCGGGTTCCCGTCAAACCACTTTGATTCACGATTGCTACCCCTGGTAATTTCCCTTGCAAGGCTTGTTCCAACGTCTGAGTCCCATTCAAAAGCAAATCATCTGCTTTCACGCTACTGGTAGAGCCAGCCATACTTCTTTTCTTTAAAGTCTGATAACCCGTTACAATCACTTCATCCACGGCCTTCGAATCCTCTTCCATCATCACGTTTATCGTATCCTTCCCCACGTACTTTACTTCCTGAGTTTTCATCCCTACAAACGAAAACAACAGAGATAATTTTTCCATTTGCGGCAAAGTCAAAACATATTTCCCATTTACATCCGTGACCGTCCCAAGAGTCAAACCTTTCACTATGATCGTCACTCCCGGTAACGGCTGATTTTTCATGTCACACACAAATCCTTTTATTCTGATAGATTTCTGTTGGCCGTTTGCATCTTGTTGCTCCCGAATGATCACCACGTTATCCTCCACTACGTACGTGAAAGAAGTCCCCTTCAAACAACAATCCATAATCTGCTCAATCGTGGCATCTTTCAAATTAATCGTTACAAGCTGCAAACGATTCAATGCGTCGCTGTCATACATAAACGTGTAGTCTCCCATCTGCCGTACATGACGGAAAACGTCGATAACAGACACGTTCCTCAAGGATACATCCATTTTCTTCTGTTGTGAATAAACCGATGAGGCACTCACGTTCACGGAACAAATAAATAGAAAAACAATCAAAGCCTTCATTACAATTAACTTTTGCAGTAATTTCCCACGCAGGAAATCACCAAACTTCCACTTTTTTTTCATACCTTTGTCTATAATGTTTAAATAATATGCTCTTCCCATTAGAGCATTTTAGTTACACAAAGCGGGATATGCTACCAACATATTCTGCTTTTTTTATCTATGCACAATTATGGTTCCATTACTAATGTCAAACTGTACCAAACCCATCTTCTCCATCTTGGTCAAAATGTCTGCGATACGATCATACCGCCTCACCTCCAACGTTATATGTAAATTCTTCAACGAGGAATCCTGAAAAAATACCTCCACGTCATACCAACGGGCTAATTTATCCATGATCATCTCCAACGAGGCCTCCGTGAAACTGAACACGCCTGAAGTCCAACGTACAAAATCCTCCGCAACAACCTTCTTTACCGTGAAACGTCCCTCATCAATAACCACCTGTTCGTCCGGCTCCATGACATAACTCTCCGAACCTTGCACCACCTGTACCTTCCCATGTACCAGCGTGGTAGTTACCGTTTTCTCGTCCGAGTATGCCTCCACGTTAAACAACGTTCCCAACACCGTCACTTCCGCCTTGTTAGCATGAACCACGAAAGGCTGTTTCTCATTTTTGGCCACTTCAAAACACACTTCACCCTCCATCCAAACCTCTCTTTGTCCTCCGGCAAAATGCACCGGATACTTCAAAGAAGATTCTGAATTTAACCACACCGTTGTACCGTCGGCCAACACCAATTTATACTCTCCTCCCTGGGGAATTCGCAAAGTATTATACACAATCTCTTTCCTCTCCACACTATCTTTCTTACCATACCGTAATTCATTACCCAAAGAAACAACTTCCGTACCTTTTGTCGTGGTAATCACCTTTCGGGCCGAGTCTTGGATCATCACTTCACGCCCATCCTCCAAAATCAAAGTTGCCTTAAAATTCTTCACTTGCTGACGAATATCCATAACTGCCAATTTCTTGGGTTCCGGATTCTCCCTCATAACAAGCACTCCCATCACCATACATATCCCCACGAATACAGCTGCCACGTAATACCACATTTTCCGAATGATCCTTTTTCGTAATCCCGACCGACCGGCAAACACCTCCCATTCGCCGATAACATTTATTGTTCCGACCTGATCCAATTCTTCCCGCACACCGTCCTGCACGTACTTGTATTCTTCCCCATGCCCTTCCGCCCACGTACGCAATTCCCGTTCCTCCTCCAGAATTATTGTCCCTGTCAGCTGCTTGGCAATCAATTCTGCCATCCGGTATCTTTCCTGCAAATTATCCATTTCCGCAACCTAAATTTGTGGCTATAACGATTAATTCTTCCAAGTGGGTGAATCAAAAAAAGAAAAAATTTATATTTGTAGCCAGAAAAATGTGAATGTTTTTGTAACA
>DYVS01000208.1:0-4046 GCA_020743075.1 Butyricimonas virosa
TCTATTAAAAAAGCGGCATTGGAACACGTGCAGGCTTCCAGTATCGTGGACGTGATGCAATTACTACCCGGATCGTTGACCGTTAATCCAAACTTAAACGACATCTCGAAACTGACGATCCGGGACGTCACGGGAAAAGATGCTACCAACGCTTTTGGGACTGCCGTGATCGTGGACGGGGCACGTATGTCAAATGATGCAAACATGCAAATGACCTCTACCGCTCTATCCAATCAAGGCATAAGCACTTCGGCCGGAACCGGAATCGATGCCCGCCAGATTGCCGTGGATAACATCGAGTCGATCGAAGTTATCCGGGGTATCGCCTCTGCCGAATACGGAGACTTGAACTCGGGAGCTGTAATCGTCAAGACAAAGGCAGGGAAATCCCCCCTGGAGGTACGTTTCAAGACTGACCCGAAAATCAAACAAGTCTATGCGGGCAAAGGTTTTGCCTTAGGAGACAATAAAGGATTCTTAAATATTGACGCCGATTACGTGCAATCACAGAATGACATTCGAACCCCGGCAAAATCCTATAACCGTTTGACCGCACAAATCGGTTATTCCAACGTGTTCAATCCGCAAGGAAGAGCGTTTAGTTTGAATGCCAAGCTTAAAGGTCTGACCACTTTGGACAAACAAAAAAGTGATCCGGACAAGCAATCCGAAGAAAAGACAAAAGTTGAAAATCAAGAAATCAGTTTGAATATCTACGGAAACTGGATGATAAACAAAGCTTGGTTAACCAGCCTGAAATACACCGTGGCCGGATCTCTCGGAAAACAATACAACTGGGACCACGAACAACATACAACTGTCGGGGCTGCAACCACAAATTCCATGGAATCAGGAGAACACGTGGCCGGTTTTCTTCCCTATGAATATTATAGTGATCTGAAAATCGAGGGAAAGCCCGTTTACGCACAAGCCAAACTAACGGCCAACATCTCCGGGAAATACGGAATTTTCTATAATAACTTCATGTTAGGAGGTGAATGGAGTACAAAAGGAAATGAAGGCAAAGGAAAAAGTTTCGACCCGAACAATCCGCCGATCCAAAACATTCGTCCCCGTTCATTCAAAGACATTCCCTACATCAATGAATACAGTGGTTTCATCGAGGACAAAATAAAAATTGAAATAGGCAAAAGGTCAATAGAACTTTCTGCCGGAAGCCGATTCACCAAGATTGACACGAAAGGAGCTGATTTTGACGTGATCGTGGATCCACGTTTTAACGCCCGAGTGACATTATTAGAAAATCGCTGGAACAAGAAAGGATGGGAAAGCCTAAGCATTCGTGTTGGATGGGGAATCCAACATAAAATGCCGACACTGGCCTACTTGTACCCGGACCCGGCTTATATAGACAAAGCCAGTTTCTCGTTCAAAGATGACGCTAATGATCATAAATTAGCCGTGATTACCACGAATGTATTCGAAACGGACAATGACCATTTGAAAATCCCCAAAAGTAACAATTTCGAAATTGGGGTAGATTTCAAAGTACTAAATATTAATGCCAGTTTAGCTTACTTCAAAGAGAAACTGACCCATGGATACAACCAAGCCGGCTATGCCGTTCCCTATCAATACCGGGAATATAATTACAGTTCCAGCCTGACCAACCCGGAATACGTAAACGGAGAAGTCGTGGAAAACGGGACTTCCGTGGGTTACCGCACCTTGAAAACATTCGGGGTTTTCCAACGCCCAGATAACGGAATCAAAACCGATAAATGGGGGATAGAATACTCCTTCGATTTCGGGAAGATCGACGTGATCAAGACATCAATTCTTGTAGACGGGGCATTCTTCCACACAAAAACATTCGACAATAGCCTCAAAATGATTCATGAATCCCGATATATAAACAATGAACCTTATCCCTATGTCGGGTTATACGTGGGTGGTACCAATGTCGGAAATGGAAATCTTTATCAACGCTTGAACACGAACTTGCGTTTAGTGACCCATATTCCTCAATTACGTCTTGTTTTCACGTTAGGTGCTCAATGCGTGTGGATGGATAAATCGAAAGCCTTATCGAAATACCAGGGACAATGCCTAGCTTACATGAAAGACGACGACGGCAACATTATTGAAGGAAATGTAGAAAAAGACAAAACCTATAACAAGTATATTAATCCGGTAGCATACATGGATCAAGACGGTACTATTCACCCGTTCACTGAAACAGAAGCAAACGACCCGGTATTCCAGCACATGATCAAAAGCGGGAAGTCCACTTATTTCGTGGAAGATTCCCTTGATCCGTATTTCATGTTGAACCTGCGTATGACGAAAGAAATCGGGAAATTTGCCTCTCTTTCTTTCTACGCAAACAACTTCACCAATGCCAAACCTTGGAGATATTACCAATCCAGCGGTTCTGACTTTAGAGTAAACAGCGACATTAGTTTCGGTGCCGAAATCAGCCTGAAATTTTAACGGATTAAAAAAGGAATAAAAATGAAAACATATCATATACTTACACTTCTGGTCGTATTCCTTTTCACGGGATGCTTGAAAGAAGAAAAAATGAGTATCGAGGCCTTAATCAAGGTGAATATGCCGGAAGGTTTTGAAAGCATGAACCCGGAAGGGATTGACGTGAAACTATACAGCACAACTTCCGGCCTTACTTACACAAGCAAGTGTGACGCCTCCGGTATCGCAACATTTAACGTGGAATACGGTTTCTACGAAGCAGTAGCCCAACACCGGGAAAGAGGAGAAAACACGATCGACATTTTCAACGGAAGAATGGAACGAATCGTATTAAGTGAAAGCGCAAAAGATGGGGAAACTTACACGATAAACCTGACTCATGCTAAATTACAGCAGTTAATCATCAAAGAGGTTTACTACGCCTCTTGTAAAAAAGATGACGGTAAAAACTATGGAAAAGACGCTTATATGTCTATCTACAATAATTCCGACGAAATCGCTTACCTAGACAGTCTCTGCATCGGAACCGTAAACCCAGTCACGAGTAACAGTCCTAGTAACTTCACCAAACCGGACGGAAGTTTATGGGATGAAATTCCACTATTTATGATTGCATGGCAATTCCCCGGTACAGGTACAGATTACCCATTACAACCCGGAGAAGAGACGATCATCGCAATCAACGCCATCAACCACATGGATATTGCCTCACAATCCGTGGATCTTTCCAAAGCCGATTTTGCATTCTGGGATCCGCTGTTAACAGCTGCATCTGTTCCCGCACCGGGAGTTGAACCTTTAAACATGATCTGGAGAAATAACGGCACGGCATTTACCATCAGTTTGACCGGACCGGCCATGATCATCTTCAAAATTCCGACATCCGCAGCCATTAGTGCACAAGCCTATGCAGAAGACTCCAAAAATCTTCAACTGGATCCGGTAAAACCCAATGCCTCTCAAAAATACTTGATGATCCATAAAGATTGGGTAATTGATGGTGTTGAATGCGTGACAAGTGCCAGTAAAGCAAACAAACGAATTCCGAATAACATTGACGCCGGATTCACCTATATCCCGACGAGTAACTTAGGTAATTCCGTTTGTCGAAAAGTAGACGAAGTTGTCGATGGCAGAACCATATACATGGACTCCAACAATTCCAGCGAGGATTTCGAAGTAGTTCCGAACACATTAAAAAAATAGATAGACGAACTGTATCTAAAAATGAAGATTATGAAATTCAAAAAAATATATACACTTGGTCTGGGTC
Organism: Butyricimonas virosa; assembly: GCA_020743075.1. Taxonomy (GTDB): domain Bacteria; phylum Bacteroidota; class Bacteroidia; order Bacteroidales; family Marinifilaceae; genus Butyricimonas; species Butyricimonas virosa_A. The sequence continues at coordinate 3,728 of DYVS01000208.1, forward strand.
TACTCATCGCCGGGATGTCGGCAGTAAATGCCCAAACTCAAGACAACGAGAAGATTTTTTACCGGATGGATCGGGTCAAAGCCAACAATCCCTGGACAAAGTCTTTAAACTATGCCGGATTAACATTCAACGAGAATCAAGATTTCACTATCGTAGAACTTGATTTTCAATATGGGAAAGGTAGTTTTAGAAATGTAAATGCTCCTCACGCGTTCAATAAAACAAACCTACAAACAGAATCCTTCCGAAGATTGAATAAAGTATTCTTCTACGGGAAATTCAGTTTTGACTACATGAATCGTCTTAAAATGGGATGGTG
>DYVS01000209.1:0-5993 GCA_020743075.1 Butyricimonas virosa
GGTACACTTTTCCCACATCGTTATTCAGGGGATGATAGACAAGTGCTTTTTTGTCTGCCATAAATAAAACACCATCTATATCCTTAAAATTTCCTTCTTTGCAACTTATATGTTTTAACGGCGGAAGTTCATCAAGCGATTTTTCTGAGAGCCATGGAGGTAATATAATCTTTTCGAAAGCAATGTCGCTATCTGAAAAATTGTCATAAAAAGTGTCGTTATTATGAAAGCAACTGGCTTCAATCTCTCTGACACTTTCTGGAATAGTATATTCTCCGAAAAATGGTCGCTTATTTATGGGATAATATAACCTCCGTGTTAAATCAGCGGAAAATAGTACACCGTTTATATCTTTGAAATGTTCGTTGTTGTACTTAAGTGCTTCAAGATGTTCACAACGGCAAAAACACTCATTGTTGAACGTTTCAAAGAAGGTTGGTAATATGATTTCTTTCAAAAAATTTCCAGTACCAATTGCAGCTTTGTCAATTGGTCTTATTCCTTCCGGTGTAATTAACGTGTTCTCGTCTTTTCTTCCCAATGGATAGTGTATCAATGTTACACATTCACCTTTCCGATAGGTTAAGATTCCATTCATGGCTTCCCAATTTCCTCCCGAAGTGGTGAAGTTTTGCAATTTGAGGAAATATGCATTATCGTAGATTTTGCATAATGTGGCAGGTAATGTCAGATTTTCCACATCACACGGCTTTTGCCAATTGACATATTTTGTCCCCTCCTGCACGGTGTAATCTTTTATCCCATTGGGGATAGTGTACAGTATTTTTCTGTCCAGGCTGTATGCAGCTCCCTGAGCATCGTAATATAAATGGAATTCTTTCATATCGGGTTTAATTTGATGGAACAAAATTAGGATGTTTCTCCGCCAAAGTATGGCGGAGAAATTAATAACAATTGAAATATGGATAATAAGCCTGGTTTTTCAAATTTTTTAGCACATTTTATAAAGCATGGAAAGCCTTCGACAGAAGATTTCTATCAAGATATTCAAGCGAGTAATGCTAAAGAAAGACTGGTATCAATCCTACGAAGTGAAAAAATTCAGCAACAGAAATGCCGTGGATTCATGTCAATGCCGTTTGCTTTAGAATGTCCTTGGTCTAGTTTGATTGCACATACTAGACAATATTCGTATTGTATTAGTTTTTCAAAACCAACTATATTTTCCAAGCATGGAGGTCCTGTATATTATATGCGTCCAGACCATTTCAAGAAACAAATGTTTGAAAATAAATTCGGCAAACATGTTTGGCAATTTATAATTCCTTTCTCTCCATCATATTGTCCAAAGCATATGAAAGAACAGTATTTTAGCACAGTTGATTATTCATATGAAAGAGAATGGCGAGTTCCCTCATGATTTCCCTTTTACATATAATGATATAGAATTCATGATATTAAGTAATTACAAAGATATGGCAGAGTTTCCTAGAGAACTCAAAGATGCTATTGGACGTGACAAACTCATACTTATGGAGAAAACTACTTATATATAGAAAAATTATGGCCTGTGCATCTACTTTAAACGAGTATGTTATTGGTCTTAAATTGTATAGGTAAGAACATGTTGTGATACTTACAAAGTATATAGTTGGGTATAATCGTGATGTATTATAAATATTTTAATTTGTAATTAAAGAGTTGCCAAGAAAGCATATCAGAGCAGAATATTGCAACAGAACGGCTGACAACTCGTTACCCCAAAATCGGGTAATCTACCCAAAGTCCTTATTATAGAGGGATAAGAGAATTATTGCAAATTACATTAAAATGTTATGAATTACCCAATTGGGCTTTAGTCAAAGAAGTTCCACCGGATACCGAATTTCACTTTTGCCGGGTTGATTGGATAGGTGTATGCCGAGAAATAATCCCTGCTGCCAAAGAATTCGTTAAAGTGTTCGTATTTAACAAACAAGTCGGCTCGTTTTATATTTAACGTGACGAATACATCCATTTTCGGATAGTTTCCGGTTTTCTCGATTTCCTGGTTGTAGAACTGCATGATTGCCGGATCGTACGCATTAGCATAGAACGAGGTGTTGTAGAACAAGTCGATACCGATCTGGAAACCCAAAGCTTGTTTAAAAAAGCGGTTCTGGTAGTAATTGTGCGAGTGAAGTGCTACTTGGGGTAATGGTAATATCTTTTCCTTGTTGGTCACTTGGTAGTATACTTTCTGGTCGAAGTAGAAATGTCCTAGTCGGAATATTTGTTTTGCCCATGCCGTGAATACCATAAGGTTTCCATCATATTGACGGGGCATAGCGGTTGTGTCGAAATAAATATAGTTCTTCGTGTTGTTGAGGGCCACCCCGACTTCTGTCCGAAGGCGTTTATTCGTGTAATGCCCTCGTAAATTGTAGGCGTGTATCTTGTCAAAACTATTCTTCCATTGATTGTGGTTCCCCTGGTACTGGAGATAGTAGTGATTCGGGGTTTGCGTTTCCAGCAAGGCGTGGACGGTGACGGAGGAATTTCTTCCTTTATTCAAGTACTGGATAATTCGTCCTTCTAATGAATAGTCGGCAGAATAATCTCCGGCCAGGCAAAAACTTCCCCAGATGTCGAAATTAAACATGGTGGTACTGTCCATGTTAAAGGTTCCGGCTGTCAGGTATGTCCCGGTGTATTTGCTGGTTCCCCTGTTATTAATCGTGTCCAGCGAGACCCGTTGATCGTAACTCAGGTATTTGAATTTAAGTCCGGCATATACGCCCGGTAAATATTTATATTTGGGATGTTCATTCAAGATGAATTTGGCGTCGATTTCATATTTCCGGTTTTTGATCATATCGGAATTTCCCTGTTTACTAATGTAGGTAGTATCAGAGAAAAATCCTTCTTCGACACTCTCTTCTTTGAACGAGTAACGATTGTCCTCTGCTTTGAGGGCCAAGGCAAATTTCATGGGATAGGTTATCGTGGTGTCTATCGTGGCACTATCTTTTTGCGTGATGATTTCCTTGGGATTACCGATATTGTATTGCGCCAGAGCCTTGAAATTGAAATTCATAAGGTTGTTCTTTGGCTCCATGGCAAGCCGTGTACCGACAACTTTGGGATCAAGCGAGGTATCCCGGATATCGGCTAGGTTTTCGATACCACCATTCTCTGTGATGTGTGCCATGTTCTGGTTTATGAACATGGATACTGCCATCCGGTCTTTCTCGTATGAACTGAAAAAAGAAAAATTGTAAGTTTTGGATTTTTGATAAGAATAGGCTCCATCCGATGAAATGAGGTTATACCGGAATCCGGCATTCCAATAGGGGCGTATGTTCTGAATGTGCCACACGTCCAGCCAGTCCTCTGTTTTTCCCCGGCCCCCGCCGTTGAAATAACTTAATTGTGTGAAAGGCGTGGTAGTGTTGTAATCTAACGCGTCTTCCGGTTTAAAAAAATAATCTCTTAGCCGATCTTGCGGTAAGAAATCTTCTCCTCGGGGACGCAGGATGTAAATGTCCGATACGTAAGGGGATGGGAAGTTTCCCAGGTATGTATTGGAAACACTGTGTTTGAATATCAAGTTTGTGTTTTGTAGCCCGTCTTGAAGTGTATCAATCTGGTAAAATTCTTTATACACACCGTCGTGTACCCATTTCCAAGTTAAACGATGATGCGGAACGTAACGTTGTTCTTTCGTGGAATCACGTTGCATTCCTTCTTCCCGGGGATCCCTTCCATCGGGGTTTTCGTAACCGAAATCACTCTGGGCTAACGATGTGAGTGAAATCAGACAGCATATTATGGTATAAAATATATTTTTCATGGCCTGCAAATATACAGAAACTTTTAAAACTCTCATAAATTAATTACCTTCGCGTCGAATATGTTATAATAATTTTAGTATGGATAAAAATCATCTCGTGGAAGAAGAAGGTGAAGGTAAATCATTAAACTTCATCGAACAGATTATTGAAGAGGAGTTGGCCGAGGGAAAGAATGGCGGTCGGGTACATACTCGCTTCCCGCCGGAACCGAATGGGTACCTACATATCGGGCATGCAACTTCTATATGCTTGAACTTCGGATTAGCAACCGAATACCAGGGAAAATGTAACCTGCGTTTTGATGACACGAATCCCTCGAAAGAGGATGTCGAATATATTGATTCCATACAACAAGATATTCAATGGTTAGGTTTCCAATGGGAAGGAGAACCGCATTTTGCATCTGATTATTTTCAACAGTTATATGACTGGGCTGAAAAACTGATTCTGGAGGGAAAGGCTTACGTGGATGATCAGCCGGCAGAAGTGATCAGCGCTCAACGTATGACTCCCACTGAACCCGGAGTAAATAGTCCTTACCGGGATCGGACCCCGGAAGAGAATTTGGATTTATTCCGCCGGATGAAAAGCGGTGAGTTCCAAGCCGGAGAGAAAGTTCTGCGAGCAAAAATAGATATGGCATCTTCTAATATGCTGATGCGTGACCCGATCATGTATCGTATTATGCACGTGGCTCATCACAGAACCGGGGATAAATGGTGTATTTACCCGATGTATGATTTCACGCATGGTCAGAGCGATTATCTGGAAGGTATTACGCATTCTATATGTACGTTGGAGTTCGAGGTGCACCGTCCTCTGTATAACTGGTTTCTGGATCAGTTGATTGACACAGAGTATCGTCCCCGGCAGATTGAGTTTGCCCGTCGTAACTTGAGTTACACGGTGATGAGTAAACGTCGTTTGCTGGAACTCGTTCAGAAGGGAATTGTGGCAGGTTGGGATGATCCCCGTATGCCGACGATTACCGGGTTGAGGCGTGCAGGATATACCCCTGAATCTATCCGTAATTTTGCAGAGAAGGTGGGGGTTGCCCGTCGGGAGATCGTGGTAGATATGGCTTTATTGGAATTCTGTGTTCGGGAGCATTTGAATAAGATTGCTCCCCGCGTGATGGCCGTATTGGACCCGGTTCGGGTGGTGATTGACAATTATCCGGAAGGACAGACCGAAACCGTGGAAATCGAGAATAATCCGGAAGACGAAACGGCTGGAACGAGGATGGTTCCTTTTTCTCGTGAACTATATATCGAACGGGATGATTTTATGGAGAATGCTCCGAAAAAATTCTTCCGGATGACTTTGGGTAATGAGGTTCGCTTGAAAGGTGCTTATATCGTGAAGTGTGAAAGCGTGGAGAAGGATGCGGAGGGAAATATCACGACAATTCATTGTACGTATGATGCGGATACCCGTAGCGGTACCGGATCGGCAAGTAACCGGAAGGTGAAAGGTACTTTGCATTGGGTGTCAGCCCCGGACGCTATCGAGGCGGAAGTGCGTTTGTATGATCGATTGTTTAAAGATCCGGACCCCGCCGGACATAAAGATGTGGATTTCAAGGAATTCTTGAATGAAAACTCATTAAAAGTTTTGACGGGATGTAAGTTGGAGCCGAGTTTGAAGGAGGCGAAAGAAGGTGACCGTTTCCAATTCCAACGTCTGGGATATTTCTGCGTGGATAAAGATTCCAAGCCGGGAGCGCTGGTGTTTAACCGGACTGTTGGTTTGAAAGATACGTGGGCAAAACAAAATAATTAATGTGATGAAAGTTACAAAGGAGAAGTTGATGAGTGAAATCCGGGCGTATCTGTTGATCACGTTCGGTTTGTTGATATACACGTTCGCCGTGACGGCATTTTTGGCTCCGCATCGCATGGTCGGTGGTGGAGTGACCGGTATTTCAACAATTATTTATTTCCTTTCCGGAGAGGTGATTCCGATCGGGTATAGCTATTTCGTGATCAACTTTTTGTTGGTGGCGATTGCTATCAAGATTCTGGGACCTCGTTTTGGTTTTAAGACCATTTACGCTATTTTCATGAGTTCTTTCTTGTTGAGTGTGTTTCAGAACCTGATACACGAACCTCTGCTGGAAGATAAATTCATGTGTGCCGTGATTTCCGGTATCATGTGTGGTGCGGGGATCGGTATTTCTCTGGTGAACGGGGGAAGTAC
>DYVS01000210.1:0-5451 GCA_020743075.1 Butyricimonas virosa
AAAACCAATATTCCATTTTCACTCTTTCCTTAGACGATAAAATAGGTATCAACTCCTTAACAACTTTCTCAAATTGCTCTTTTTCATTAGCTATCCGCAGAGCAAAAGCGTATTCTCTCAGTTCTTCTTTATTCATCTTTCCTCCTTCATATCTCCTCTCCAAATAACCTAATGAATGTTTTTTCTCCATTCCATATTCAACTTTTTCAATAAACTCATCAATATCACTCCCTCCCACTATTTTATGGTATACCGTACCATCCGAATTTAAAATCAAAAAAGTCGGATACGCTACAATTTTATATTGTTCGCCGAATTTTCTCCTGTCATCTTTTCCCATATCAAGTTTAATACACACGAATTTAGGATTAAAATAACATCCGGCTTTCTCACTCGGAAACACAAATTCAGCCATACGTTTACAAGGGCCACACCAAGTTGTATAGCAATCCACAAATACATACTTATTCTCGGTTTTTGCTTTTATTAAAGCTTCCTCCAATGTCAACTTCTCAAAGTTAATCCCTTGTCCGAAAACCGACACTTGAAACACGACGAGCACCCATACCAAAATACCTCTAACCATTATTCTATAATTTACATTTTTCCTTTTATGCGATCAAATACTTTTTGAATAGCCATTCGTGATTTTTCAGGAGATTTAGCCAACAAATCATCCTCGAAAGCAATGATCCGTTGCAAATCCTCCTTATTCCCTTTTCGTTCTACTAGCCGAATCCCCATCGCCATTGTGGTTTGATCCGCATCAGTACCAAGAACCGTATCCAAAACATTCAAAACTTGAGACATATCCCCTTCCGAATAATAATTCAATATCATAACTTGATCTAATAAATGATCTTTATTCTTCACATCTAAACATGAGATATAACTGATCAACTCTTTAAAAGCAAGTTTCGCTTTCTCCATATCTTGAAGAAAATTTGTCATAAGAAGACCATAATAATGATTTACTGCCCGCTTACAGTGACTAAATACAAAATTTTCTACCTCTTCATCACCAACATTTTGTTTAAATACAAATAAGTTAGCCAACAAGAATTTAAATTCCACCGAATTGTACTCACTCTCGAAAGTTAAATTCCAAAAATTAGCCTGTACACGATCTTCATCAGTCAAAAGAATATTCAATTTTTCATACGCCACCCTTGCTTCTTTCTCACCAAGATGTTTCAAAAGAAGATAATAATCAACCAGTTCCTTTTTAGACATTGCTCCATCCAAATAACGTTGATGTTTACTTTCCCAACAAGTATTCTGATTTAATCCCAATTCTATTTGATGAATAAAATTATCAACACCCTTTATTGCAGGCATCTTATGTTGAATCGCTCCATCCGGACGTACAATCAAAAATACGGGAGTTATCTTCAAATTATATTTCAAAACATCTTCAACCACTTTTATCCCATCCACTTCACAATTAACACACACACAAATAAATTTACTACTTAACAAATCCGTTACTTTCTTATCCTTCAACACTTTATCCGACATATACATACTTAAACCATAAGAAGTATAGCAATATACAAATAACGGTTTGTTCTCTTGTCTAGCCTTCATTAAAGCCTCTTGAAGAGATACATTTTCAAAACACATTTCTTTTTGCGAAAAAGACACGCAACAATATAACATACAGGTGACTATACATACAATTTTTCTCATTAGCTACATTTTTAAAACAATATGAAACTATAGAAGAGAGAGTATCGAAAAGCCTTAATTCAATTTTTAGAAAACCCCATGAAATTAAGGATACTTCAATACCTCTCTCTTCAAAAAATCTAAATAACAAAATTTACCGAATACCTTGTGCTATTTCGAACTTCTCCACCATTTTCTTCGCCAGTTCGAATTTATCAAGCATCTTATAATAATCTTTATACTTCTCTTTAAACACACCCTCCTTGCCCCGGTAAGCATACACCGCTGCTATGTAATCAATCAAATCATCTTCCAATGCTGGGGCTCTATACTTTCTCGCCACATCCAAACGACAATACCAATTAAAAAATCCATAAATAGGTGGAACACTAGTAGAAGTAAAATTTATATATATGCCATAATTCGACCCAGAAGTTCGCCCTTCATTCGTCTTATTTTCAAAATCTACATATTCATCACAATTTTCTTGAATCCAATCCACACTTTTAGCACCTAATATGCGACCTGCCCACATACTCAAAGCTAAGTCATCCATTTCCAAAACAGAACCAACTTGACCAATCGCTACCCCTTTTAAACTTCCTTGATAAATAGAAACTTCTGACCATTCAAATTTTCCCCGACTAGGTTCAAAAACTTTTAAAACAGAATCCACTAATAAGATCGAACGAGGACGATAGGCACCACTTTTCGGTAAATAAGGAAGCACTTTCTCACGTATTGTATTCAAAGCCTTTATCATAGCAACGGAATCAGCAGCCATACGTACAGACACCTTACTATCCGTGCTAAACACATAATATCCCACGTCAAAAAGTTCCAAATTCACAATCGGGTTACCAAATTGATCTTCTGCCTCTTCCCGGTAAAGAGTATCATTGATGAAAATAGTCATCCCATCATTTTTGTATATATCGTAAAGTAATCGATTCACCTTCCCCGGTTTATCTTGTACTACATACCAATCAATCATATCTTCCGTTGCAAATACATCGTCATCATCTCCCGTACTACACGACACACATAACGAGAGTAAAAACATAGCATATAATAAATTTTTCAACATATTCTTTTTATTTAAAGTTCTACAGGTCATCACTCACGCTCTATTCTTTCTGGATTATCCACCATCACACCATTATTAAATACCAATTCTTCCTCTGGAATCGGTAACACCCAAGCGTTATCTTCACCATAAGGTTGCAGAACATAAGATCTATCATAAGGAGCTTTATCCATTAGTGAAGTTCCCGGCTTAAATATCACATGTGTTATCGCTTTCGTTTCCGGATATTTCGGAGACACGGCGTAACGACGTAAATCAAACCAACGATGTCCCTCAAAACATAACTCCTTCCGCCGCTCTTCCCGAATAAATTGTATTAATTCTTTACCACTTAAACCATCAATTACCGGTAATTTATGATCTGCATAACGCTTATTCATCAATTCTTTCATTGTATTTATGGCATCAGCTTGATCCAACATTGCCTGCGCTTCCGCCTTGTTTAAATATATTTCCCCGGAACGAAGTAAAAAAGAATCAAATACGGTTGCATCAAACATCGGATTTTTTCTTACAAAAAAATATCCATTATCACGCTTAGACATTTCGAAGAAACAATTTTTACGAAGATCCAAGATACCATCTTTCTCATATTTACTATATATTCCATACAATTCATCCGAGGCCCGATAACGAGTTTGGGAAGTTATATTTTGATTATCCATCAATAATCCCACAACCCCAGCTCCTTGTGTAAAAAAGATTTCGGGAGATTCCTTGGCTAAAAAATAATCCCGTTTACAACCAAAAGTAGCTGTTCCCGGATCAAAATTATTCAAATCCCACAACGAACATCCCATTTTTATAATTTCATCACATTCATCTATCACCAATTGCCATTCTCCCATGTACAAATACACCCGACTTAACAAAGCTCGTGCGGCCTTCTCGTTCACCCGATAAATAGTTGGTTGTTTTATTCCAGACAAATTCACTATTGCATTCTCCAAATCAGTCACGATCTGTCGATATACTGCTGCCACAGGATCCCGGCTAAAATATCCCTCTTCAATATACTCCGTTAAATTCAGAGGAACTCCCATAGTTGCATCTGCAGTCTCTTTTGAATAAGGATTAGCATATAAATTCACCAACATGAAATAATAACCGGCACGCAGGAACTGAGCTTCACCTAATATCCGATGACGCATCTCTTCGGAATCCTCGTGAAATTCCTTTACATAAGAAATAATCACATTCAAATACCCGATATGTTCATACATTCGTTTCCAATCATAATCTCTAAAAGTAAGCCCACTTATCCGCATAAACGGTTCTTTAGCCCAAATATAGAAATTACGCAACGTGGTCACCGGATTTATACTAGAAGAAATATTAGCATTACCTGTCAAATACTCCTCAATATCATCATCCATCACGTGTAAATAAGGATAATAGAAAGCTTTATCGCCATAACTAAAATAAGATGGAGTTGTTGGTTGTGCCATATAGCCATTACCAATTAAAATCTCATCAAGATCCTCGCAAGATTGAGCATAAACCAAATCCTGAGAGTACTCCTCCAAAAAATCTCCGCAAGAGGTACAAAATATTACCCAAAAAACAAAATATAATATTCTTTTCATCATATCCCACCTTTATTAAAATGTCACATTCAATTGTAAAGAATAAGTCGGACGTACCGAAATATTAATTAAATTTGTCGTACCGGATTGTGACGGGTCTTGTCCTTTCAACTTTCGACTACAAACTGTAAACAAATTAGTTCCACTTATGCTCACGTAAGCTGATTTCAAATACAATTTTTTACAAAACTCATCCGGAAGCACATACCTGAAAGAAGCACTTGATAACTTCAAATAATTTCCCGAAACAACTCTCAAATCCGAATTATCATACATTTCCCATATATTCTCTGAAAATTTAAAAGGCCGATCTTTCCACCAGGGAGTATTCGCATCTTCCCACGCTGCTCCTGTTAATATACCGGGAACGTTCGTGTAAACCTCATCCCCCGGTCGTTGCCATCTTTTAGTAAATTCTCGTCGAAGATTCTTTTCCGGACCGGCAATATTACCCGGGGTCGGGTACATCTTAAACATACGAATCTTAGCTCCGATACTATAAGCCAAATTAATAGAAAGCCCTAAATTTCTCCAACCGAAATAATTCGAAATTCCCCCTTGTAAAAAAGGTTCACGACACCCCGATCGAGTCATGACTGTTCTAAAAACTTCCTCCTTATCCATATTATTATACACCTCTCCCATATCAACTTCCTGATCCCCTTCCATCACATATCGATCCGTATTATAAAACATAGGAGAACCGTTTTCCGGATTCAACCCTTTAAATTTATAGGAATAAAATGTGTTCACCGGTCGGCCGGCCAAATACACTTTACCTGTCAAATAATCTGTATATTTGATTTCATCTTGTAAGGGTTTATTTCTCGGTTTCACTTTATCAATCAGTTGATTGAATACAGATCCGAAATTCGGGTCCAAACGCCACACAAACCCTCGCTTACGGCCACTTACTGCCGCTTGATTCAACATGGTATTAATCGGGGTAAAATTAAACGTAAATTCAAATCCTTGATTTCGTATATTCCCGGCATTCACTGTATAATTCTCCACCCCATTTACCATAGAAACTTTTTTCTCGAGGAAAGCATCTTTCGTGTAACGATAATAATATCCGAAAGAACCTCGTAACTTGTTACGAAACATAGC
>DYVS01000211.1:0-9567 GCA_020743075.1 Butyricimonas virosa
TATCTCTATAACACAAGAATTATCAAAGCATACTAGTCTTGATGCATTTTTTTTCAAAATAAAAAGCATTTTATTATTCCCCTAGTGACAACAAAACTTTATCACTAAGTCAAGACAACTAAATGCATGACGAACCATTAAAATGTAGTTTTGAGTATTGTGACTAATAAATATCACATAATAAGAACAAAAAGAATATTTTGTCTTTCAGCCTAGCCCGTAAAATTTCCCGTGCCCGTGCCCGTTGATTACGCACCGTATTTTCCGAAATATCCAAAGCCTCCGCAATCTCGGGTATAGACATATCCAATAATGTCAAATTAAAAACTTTCCGCATCGCCTCCGGCAGACGTTCCACCTCATTACGAATCTGACGATGCACATCCTCCTCTATCATAAAATCATCCACCCGCTCTTCTGCAAACTTCTCCGACTCAGAGTCATTAAAAGAAATCTTCCTCTCCCTTGCATGATCCCGATTATAATTTAAACAAGCATTGCGAACAGAAAGATACATGAACGAACGTAATGAATAAATAGCTTGAAAATCGGTTCTCCTAGCCCATACTTTTATAAATACCTCCTGCACGATATCTGCCACCACCGCATCGTTTTTCACGAAACGGGTTCCAAACGCACATAACGCATGAAAGAACAAACGGTAAATCTCTTTTAGCGCACTTTCTTTACCCTTATTCAAATTTTGAAGTATATCTAATTCTATATCTACCATCACTTCCGTTTCTATGTTTTACAAATATATTAAAAAACTCAACACTTTTTACATCTCCCAAAAAACAAAATACACAATTTCCCTTTTAACTAAATACAATTCCTTGATTCTCAAAACGCCCATCTATTACCACATTTTTTTTCGCCAATCAACCCGTTTTTTCTTCCTTTTTATTTTGCGGAATTCAACAAAACCCCTATATTTGCATCGCTTTTGAGAAAATTCCTTAGTAGCTCAGTTGGTTAGAGCGGCGGACTGTTAATCCGTAGGTCGTAGGTTCAAGTCCTACCTGAGGAGCTAACAAGCTGAAAGTCAGTAGAGATACTGACTTTTTTTAATGCTCAAATATTTGATTCAAGTATTGTATATCAATATATTAACTACAAAATATCATTAATCACTGTATATTCCAACAATAAAAATTAAAGGGATTACAAGGGGAAATATCAATAAAAGTGGTCACCAAAGTGGTCACCTTCATCAAAAAAAGTGGTCACCTTTTTTCAAGAGATAAACTATTGTTTTATAGATCATTAAAACCAATATATTATGATAACAAGAGTAACCATTGGATCAACAGGAAAATTAAGTATCATATTTGCTATCATACCCATTTTATTTGCTCCCATATTAAAATACCGTGTACCTGTCATTTAAATCAATTCACGTGAAAAAAGTAGGTGAACACCCTGTTCTTCGTGGTGTCAACATCATTCTTTTCAAGCAAAAACTTGGTCTAGATGAAAAAAGAAAATAGAGTCCTTGATATAGTATTCAAATAAGTAGTTTTTTCCGGTATATTTGGGGAACACCGACGCTTCTCTTTCGCTCACGAGCGGAAGTGCACCGAAGTTGTTCCGAAAGAATACCGAAATTATTACCTGTTTTCACCGGAACCACAACGGTTGATCACCGAATGATATTATAAAAAACACTTATTTATCATGCAAAGGCATCATTCCAGCCCTGTATATTTCAACAATAATAATCATATACCCTCCTCTTTCGGTTTCCGATAAGGAATTCTAAAATAAAACGCTGTCCCTTTACCTAAAGTTGACTCCACCCAAATCTGACCTCCCAGAAGTTCAATAATAGCCTCACAAATGGAAAGTCCCAACCCGGTTCCCTGCTTAAACTCATTCACTTTATAAAAACGATCAAAAATATGTTCCAGATTTTCTGGAGAAATACCTATTCCCGTATCCTTAACCCAGCACTCCACCCACACACCATCCGAAGTAATCTTGGCACCAATGACAATATGCCCTTGCGTGGTAAATTTCTTGGCATTCCCTATTAAATTCATAAATACCTTTGTCAATTTTACCTCATCCGTCACAACCAACAATCTCTCCCAAGGCCCTTCACTTATCAATTTAACTCCCTGAGCCACATTTAAGTGACCGATATCCAACATGGAATGAACCAAAAAATGTAAATCACAAACACTAAAAAACACCTTATCCATTCCGGCCTCCAAACGGGATAAATCAAGCACATCATCCAGCAACCCCAACAACGCCCGACTATTACTTGCGATCATATCACTACTCAACATTCTGTCCTCTATAGGCAAGCCTTCTTCCGTCATCAAATTGGCAAAACCGACGATACTATTCAATGGCGTCCGAATTTCGTGCGAAATATTTGCCACGAAGGCAGATTTCAACCGATCGGACTCCTCTGCCTTACGCATCGCTATCGCCATTTTTTCCTCTGCCACCTTGTAACGGTTAATATCTATTCCCATCCCGTACACGTATTTCGCTTTCCGTCCATTACTCATCTCCACGGATTCAACAACTCCCCGGTTCTCCAACCAGCGATACTCCCCGGGACATAAATAATCTACCCGAAAAACGACAACAAACTCCTTCAATTCATCCTTGCCTATTCTTTTCAGACAAGTCAATAATTCTCCCCGATCATCCGGATGGATATGATCCATATATTTTTCAATCGTACTTAAATCCCGATTCAAAGTCTCATCCTTCGAGAAACTCTCTCCGATCGTCATGATATTATTATCCATATCATAACACCAAGAGTAAGCCTGCAAGGCATTTATCGAGATACGCAAAAAGGTTTGTTGCTGCCACTCCCGGGTAACATCACGCAACATGATCACGGCACCATTCACGTCTCCACTTTCATCCAACAAGGGAGATACACTCCCCGTCACTTGTTGCACGGGAGCCCCACACGAGATCAATACCGTGTTCAATGCCAAATCCCGACGCTTGCCCTCTCTCATCACCTTCCGTACAAAATCTTCAATTCCCTCCCCAACCTGATTCCGGTTGATCTCGCAAACCTCCTTCAGGGATCTACCGACCACATCTCCCTCACATCCCAAACCAACGACTGAAGCATGGTTTAACTCAATCACTCGCAATGCCTTATCCACCACCAAAATGCCTTCACTCATCGAAGACAATGTATTAGACAATATCTCGGTCTTTTTCTTCAACATTTCGGCCATCTGCAATGCTGATTTCTCTAAAAAAACACTTCGATGTAACATTTTCCGATATCTCAAGTGAGATAATACCAGAAACAGGACAAGCGATAATAACAATACAAAGACAACTCCCGCAATCAAAATGTAATTCCCGTACGCCCGCCAAAAGACATCCCGTTTATTAACAATCAAACTTTTATCTGGAAGATTCTTTCGTTCCACCCGCCAACGTTTCAGTTGATTTTCATCAAAAACCGGAATAGGATGAACCGTATCTATCGGAATAGCTTTCGCTTGCTCTCCATTCAAAATTCTCACCCCGATCTTTCCGGCCATTGCTCCCATCTGATCGGCAAATGTCACAATTCCTCCAAAAATTCCCTTTCCCAAACCGTTATCCATCACCGTCAAAATCGGAACCGGACACTCGTGAGCGTACATGGAATAATAAATATCCGGGTCGAGATACACTCCCCGTTTACCGTGTTGCCACGTGGTCAGGATGACAAAAGAAAGAGGATAAACCTCTTGTAGCTCCTTTATAAAACTATTCACATCTGAAATGGTATCACCCGTAAAGCTAATCGGGAAACAGTCCTTATATTTGGATAATTGCTGTCGAGCCAAAGCCTCATGCGCCAACCCTGCACCCGATAAATCCGAAAACACGTAAACTCTTTGCGCCTCCGGAAATAATTTCCGTCCTAACAAAAATAATTTCTCATAATCAATAGCACATATAACTCCCGTCACCTGATCAAAACCAAACTTCTTCGAATATTGCATAACACCACAAAACACGATAGGTGTTTCCTTCACCAGAGGAATATCCAATGAAAAAAGGGCCTTATTAGCCTCTTCATCCGAAACAATTATCAAATCCAACTTCCCTTTAATCTCCCGTAATTGTGTTTCTAATAAAGAATTTCTCACCTCTATATTTGTCAACCGTTTAGAATCCAGGTAAACCACCCGCAAATCCACATTGTATCCCGTCCGTTCAAGTTGTTTTCTCACCCCGTTCAACACCTTACGTTCCCAGACTTGTTCCGGATGATACGAGCTAACAAACAAAACTCGCCTAATTTCTAAAGGAGTATCCATCTCTCCTTCAACATGCTGAGCATATCCCAACTCCCCGCACAAAAAGAATAATACAAACAACAGAAAGACTTTCATACGCCAATATATTTTTTTCGTAACCCAACACATACTTTCAAATGTAAAGGTAATATTTTTATTATAAATTAGACATAAATACAACTATTTTGCTGAATTTACACTTCAAAATACTTCTAAAATTCAAATACAAGTTCTTTGACTCCTTACTCCCACGCGGGAAAGCACTCTATCACATATATTTCTTCAATCCACAACTAAAATCATTGTGGTTAATTCAAATATTTATTATATTGCAGATCAATCTAAAACCAATAAACATTATGGCAACACTAGAAATTCAAGGAAAGACGTTCGAAGTAGATGGCGACGGCTTCCTCACCGATCCCTCCATCTGGAATGAAGACGTGGCAAAACTCTTTGCAGAGGCAGATGGAATCACAGAATTAAACGACAAACATTGGGCAATTATCAAAATTATTCGTGATAATTTTGAAGAAAAGGGGAATGCCCCGATGGTACGTACCATCTGCAAAGAAACAGGATTAAAATTGAAAGACATTTATGAATTGTTCCCATTAGGACCAGCCCGAGGAGCGTGTCGGGTGGCCGGGTTACCGAAACCCGACGGGTGCGTCTAATACCCACGACTATGTCTTGGTATATTTGGACCTCGTTAGCTGCACTTCTTTTCTGTGTAGTACTACTGGGGGGATATTTTGTACGACTTTTAAAACACGGTTCTCCCAAGGACCTTTCGCAAAAGTCAGGGAATATTGCCCAGGCAGTCTGTTACTCTTGTATCGGAGCTATGTCACCTATGCAAAAAGAATCAGCATACTTACACCTGCCCACTTACACGGCAGGTATATTTTTTCATATAGGCAACTTTTTGGCAATAGCCGTGTATCTTTTATTCACGCTTACGGTTATTTTCAAATTCCAAATTCCTATTGAAAGTGCAACGAACCTCATCGTCATGATCTTGGCTACCGTGATCTTTATAGCAGCCATTTGCGGGTTAGCTCTATTTATCAAGCGACTGGCCAAGAAAGAACTCAGGGACTTGTCCTGCGCAGATGATTACATTTCTAATCTTCTCTGCACCATCACGCTCTTCCTGACGACCTACTCCCTACTTACCTTACAGTTCGGGGCGACATATTATATTATAATGGCTCTTCTTTTCGTGTGGATGCCCTTGGGTAAAATCAAACACGTGCTTTACTTTTTCTTTGCCAGGTATCATTTGGGCTTTTTCTACGGCTGGCGTGGAACATGGCCTCCTAAAAAAGCGATTCAATATGACAAATAATATCACAAACGAACAGAAAGCCAAAGCCCTCGCAGTCATCTCGAACACGAGTGACAGCAAGCTGGAAACCCACCTGAATGCCTGCGTGCGTTGCGGTTTGTGTGCATCCAGTTGTATGTACTATCTCTCGATGCGAGAGGGTAAATACATCCCGGCACGAAAAGTAGATCTCGTCAGTTCCATTTACCGACGCTACCAAACATGGCAGGGAGCCATGTTCCCGTCACTATTTCACGCCCGGGAACTGAATCAAGAAACATGCGATGAAATGGTTGACTCCCTGTTCGGGGCCTGCACCATGTGCGGACGCTGCGTGAAACATTGTTCTATCGGAGTGGACATCCCCTTCCTGGTAAAAAAAGGACGTGAGATGCTTGCCGTCATGGGACTCGTACCCAAAACACTCCAAGCAACCGTCGATGCAGCTGTCAACACCGGGAACAACATGGGGATTCCCACCGAAGAGTTTGTTGACACGATACAATGGATGGAAGAGGAGCTGCGAGACGAACTAGAAGACGAGAAAGCCGGAATCTTTCTTGACCAGCCCGACAAGAACGTTTTTTACACCTTGAACCCGCGGGAACCTAAATTCTTCCCGCTCTCGATCTCTGCCATGGCAAAGATATTCTACGCCGCGGGAGAAGAGTGGACCCTCTCGTCCAAATACTATGACGTGACCAACTACGGGTATTTCAACGGTAACAATGAAGAGGCCACCCAAATTGCCCGCAATCTTTACGACGAGATCCACCGTCTACACGGCAAACGCCTTGTCCTCGGGGAATGCGGCCACGGTTCAAGAGCCATGCGCTGGGAAGGTCCCAATTACCTCAAGACACAGTATGATTTTGACACGCTTACCGTGGTTGAACTCATCGGGGAATACATCCGAAGCGGGAGAATTAAACTCGACAAGACACTGAACAGCAAAGTGGTCACCATCCATGACCCGTGTAATTTGGTTCGTAACGGGGGACTTCTCAATGAAATCCGTTTCGTGGTCAACGCTGCAGCCGCAAATGTCGTGGAAATGACCCCTTACGGCACGGACAACTTCTGTTGCGGCGGGGGCGGCGGAGCCCTTGCCATGAGCGAGTACAACGAACGTCGTCTGAAAATCGGCAAAATCAAAGCCGACCAAATCACCGCAACGAAAGCCGAGATCGTCGTGACCCCGTGCCATAACTGCGTGGACCAACTCACTCAAATTAATCACACATACAAACTGGGTATCACCATAAAGACGGTGGCGGAATTAGTTGCAGATGCCCTGGTAATTGAAAGTTGAAAAACCAAAATCTATAATCTTATGAGCAAATTAATCTACCTAGACAATTCAGCAACCAGCTTTCCGAAGCCGGATGTAGTTTATGATT
This sequence comes from Butyricimonas virosa, assembly GCA_020743075.1. GTDB lineage: Bacteria > Bacteroidota > Bacteroidia > Bacteroidales > Marinifilaceae > Butyricimonas > Butyricimonas virosa_A. Next base: position 7,011 of record DYVS01000211.1, read on the forward strand.
TCATGAACGATTTTTACCGTAAACATGGTGTAAACCCGGGACGTTCCGGATTTGATGCTGCCGTTGAAACGGAAGAGGTTGTAAATTCTACCCGTAAAATGTTGACCAAACTGTTCAACGGTGGGAATGACCACAACAGACTAACGTTTAGCTATAACGCCACGGACTCTTTGAACTTAATCATTAACGGTTTGGTTGAGAAAGGCATTCACGTGGTATCTACCATGCTGGAACACAACTCCGTGTTGCGTCCGTTGAATATGCACCACCAAAACGGAACCATTGACTTGACTTACGTGCCTTTTGACGAACACGGCTATGTACATCCCGATGATATAAAGAACGCCATTCGCCCGAACACGAAATTTGTTGTCGTGACCCATTGCTCCAACGTACTGGGAACGATCCAACCGCTGACCGAAATCGGCAAAATCTGTAAAGAGAAAGGTGTTATCTTCGTGGTTGATGGTAGTCAAGGTGCCGGAGCTGTCGATCTCGACATGCAAGCCTCCGGAATCGACGTGTATTGTTTCACGGGCCACAAATGCCTCATGGGCCCAACGGGAATCGGTGGTTCATACGTGCGCGAAGGTATCGAAATCAAACATACCCGTGCCGGAGGTACCGGGGTTCGCTCTGCTTATCCCGTGCATTTGGATGAATATCCTTACCGCTTGGAATACGGAACCCTTAACTTGTTAGGTGTTGCCGGATTAAACGCCGGGGTAAAATGGATTCAGGAACAAGGAATCATGAACATCCATCACCGGGAAATCTTACTTTGGGATAAACTCCGGAAAGCTTTACAGGACATCGAAGGCGTAACCACTTATTGCGCCAATAGCATAGAAAACCAGAATCCGGTATTAAGTTTTAACATCAACGGATTCGACTCGGGAGACGTGGGTACCATGCTTGACGTGGATTACAACATCGCCGTACGCACCGGATTACAATGTGCCCCGAAAGTACACGAAGTCATCGGCACATTCGATATTCACGGAACCGTACGTATGAGTATCGGTGCCTTCACAACAGAAGAGGACGTGAACACGGCTATCGAGGCTGTAAAAGAAATCGCTGCTATTCGAAACTAATCACCGAGGGAGTGCCTACACTCCCTCAAATTTTTATTCCCGAATCATGATATCTCACAACTTATTTATCAAATAAAACACGATATATTCATTTTCGAGTACGCCATAATCAAAAATTCATTACTTTTGAGGCCATTAAAACAAACAAAAAAATTAGTTATATGTACGGAAAATTTCAAGACTTTTTAAAGACTGAATTGCAGTCTATAAAAGACGCCGGCTTATACAAGAGCGAAAGAATTATCGTTACCCCGCAAGATGCGGAAATCAAACTTGCCACGGGAGAAACTGTATTAAACTTTTGTGCAAACAACTACTTAGGACTTTCTTCTAACCCGACGGTAATCGAAGGAGCAAAGAAAGCATTGGACAGCCGTGGTTACGGAATGTCTTCAGTGCGTTTCATCTGCGGGACCCAAGATATTCACAAAGAACTGGAAGCTAAAATCTCTCAATTCTTCGGAACAGAAGATACTATTCTTTACGCTGCTTGCTTTGATGCTAATGGCGGTGTATTCGAACCGTTATTCGGTCAAGAAGATGCCATCATCTCTGATGAATTGAACCACGCTTCTATCATTGACGGTGTTCGTCTTTGTAAAGCCGTACGCTACAGATACAAACACGCCAACATGGCTGATCTCGAAGAGCAATTAAAAATTTCTCAAGCTCAACGTTACCGGATCATCGTTACCGATGGTGTGTTCTCCATGGACGGGGATATTGCCAAGATGAACGAAATCTGTGATTTGGCTGAAAAATACAATGCATTAGTAATGGTTGACGATAGCCACGCTGCCGGCTTTATCGGTAAAACAGGTCGTGGTTCTGCCGAACATCACCACTGCATGGATCGTGTAGACATCTTCACAGGAACTCTGGGTAAAGCTCTCGGTGGAGCTATGGGTGGTTACACGACCGGTAAAAAAGAAATCATCGACATGTTGCGTCAACGTTCAAGACCTTATTTATTCTCTAATTCCTTGTCTCCGGCAATCTGCGGTGCTTCTATCGCCGTGTTCGATATGCTGTCAAAGAGCACTGAATTAAGAGATCGTGTCATGGACAACGCTAACTACTTCCGTGCAAAATTAACCGAAGCAGGATTCGACTTGAAACCGTCAGAATCAGCTATCTGCGCTTTGATGCTTTACGATGCTGTTCTTTCTCAACAATTTGCTGCCGAATTACAGAAAGAAAACATCTATGTTACCGGATTCTATTACCCGGTTGTACCGAAAGGCCAAGCTCGTATCCGTATCCAATTATCTGCTGCACATACACGTGAACAACTGGATCGTGCATTGGCTGCCTTCATTAAAATTGGTAAAAAATTGGGCGTTATCAAATAAAGAAGATAACATCTACACCATAAAAAAACAGTTTGAGAGTCATTCTCAAACTGTTTTTTATTTTCCCTCAGCCCTTCCACGGCAACACGACAGACATCTACACCCACC
>DYVS01000212.1:0-2885 GCA_020743075.1 Butyricimonas virosa
AAAATTGAAAATGCCATGAATAAAAAATTTAGTTAACCAAGTTTTTAACTTTTACTTTTTAGCTTTTAGTCTAAAAACGGCCGCGGCCATTTTTTCTCCACCTCGTCCAACCACGTAACCACCCAAGCCGATTTCCAGTAAATCCCAGAAACGAGAAGTATCGGAAAGGAGGGGTAACGTCGTGAACGTTCCCACGAGAACGATCAACGCGAACACCAACATCACCAACGGCCTCCATGATCGCTGCAACCAGTTTCCCCGGGCCTCTTCCACCACCGCCGCAGAGCGGGATCGAGCCATCTCCTGTTCGTGTTCAACCAGTAATTCCAATAATTCCGCTTCCAGTTGTCGTTTCTCCCTCGCCGGGAGTGTCAGGCGGTCAATCACCTTGCCAACCGCCCCAACCACACCTTTCACTCCTTCCACTCCTTCCAAAGCCGTAAAGCCGTAACGATACAATTCTTCACCTCTGCCGTTTCTTCTCTTTTACTTGTCTCTCTTTTTGCCATACTTTCAGTATTAAAATTACTCGTTCCCTTTTACCTTCACACACGTCTCCCCCGTAACGACACGTCAGGAACAACTAAACGCCTCGTCTTCTATTAATTTATAAGGTAATTTCCCACCTGGAAATCCTTTAATCTCCCAATCGTAAATCTAAAATCACGAAATCCCAAGGTATTGGCTCGGAGAATAAGCTTCCCCGTTCTTCTCCCGGAAGAAACAGTACAAGTGTGCCGCCGTCCCCCGTTTACGCTGCAAACGAAAAGTGGCTTCCCCGTCACCTCTTGTCTCCCCATTCGTCTTAACAAATTCCGGAGAAAACGAACGATCGGCATAAAGCACGACAACAGCCAACTTATCCCCCGCCCCCGCAGAAGGAAGATCCTCTGCCTTCTCCCATGACAAGAAAACCGCATCCTCCTCGTCAACACGTGCCATGAGATGATTCACCTTCTGCAACATTCCAATCGTCAACTGCAATCGGGCAAAATCTCCAATCTTCCCGTTAGGCTTAAAAACCATCATGTTTAATTTCAAAAAGAAATTATACCCACTTTTTCCGGTTCCTTTAGCCGCCAGATACCACGCCTTCTGTAACCCGATCTCCACCAAACGTCGATAAAAACGTATCGCTACCCTCAAACGGGAACGGCTTTCCTGTTGTTTTGTCGTATTCGCATCCATGTAACTCGTCGCCGCACTCCTCACCCGTGTTACTACCCCTACCCGGTAGAAAACCGAATTCCCGATCTTTCCTCGAATATTTTCATCTACTATTGCCATCGCTCGTTTGTATTTAAGATTTCCTTTGTTTTCTGAGGCAAAAGTAGGGCATGCATCCTCCGTATAAAATTCTAATTCACAAACGACCGAATCTTTTCACAAACGACATTTTTCACTACATATTCGACATAAATGCCACATTTTCCTCATTCATAAAAACACAGCCCCATTCTAAAAAAGCCTCCAAAACAATTCATGTGATAAAACGGAGAATCACCGAAAAGTATCTCCAACAAACAGACAACAACAGCCTCTCACTCCCGAATCAAAGACACCCCTGAACGTCTTTGAAACGTCTTTGATTCGAAAGTGATACGTGTTTAATCCCTAAGAACACCCTGTATGCAACGAAAGATGTACGGGTATTTATATATTACAGAACAGTTTGCTGCATTAGAATGACTAAAGTCTACTCCTGTTTATCAAAAAAGTCAACTGTACTACTGGTTACAAGAAAGTAAAAACAGTCATACCGAAATCGATTATATTTTACAAGATCAACAACATGATCATCCCGCTAGAAATAAAAACCGGGAGAAAATTCTTAAACATTACATGAGAAAATTGGCGATTGCAATCTCTCTACACGTTAACGTCACAACCGTTCTATCTCGTCCTTTGTTAGTCCCGTGCTTAAAACTATCGTATCTAAGGGAACTCCCATTTTTTTCATATTCCGGGCAACTTTAAAGACTCCTTTTTCCTCACCTTCAATTAACCCTTCAGCTTTTCCCTCAGCCTTCCCTTCTGCCCTACCTTCTATTCTCCCCTCTATTCTTCCTTCTATTTTCCCCTCTATTTTCCCCTCCAGCTTTGCGGTACCCAGCACGTCATTTTGGATCATTATAGCATCCACATGACGATCATAATCAGCACGTTCCGTGGGGTTCATGTTATAATAGACCAATTTTTCCCGAGCTTCTTTCAACCCCGGCGTGGTTGTATCGGGACGAATATAATCGTTTTTCAGGTAATCCAGCCACTCTTCAAGCGGAGTCGTCGCCACCTTATCAAACTCGTTTACCCGGATCAAGAAATACTCCGGGAAGATTTCCGATGGTAAACGTTGAACCAAGGCATCTCGTTCTTTCACGGTCACTTGTAGGTGGTCACCCGTGTGTACTCCCGTGAACGTATTTTGCCCGTGATACAAGTAATCATTTCCTTTCCCTATATCGAAATAAAGGATACTGATCGAGTACACTTTCTTCACTTCCGAATAAAGTTCTCCTAATGCCATATGTTCAGTGATCGCCTTGGCTACGCCATAGAGAATTCGTTCTAAAAAATATAATTCCCGGGTAACCTGCACTTCCACGATAATAATCTCGTTCTTGCTATCCCGAGCCTTAATATCCACTCGATTGAACTTGTCGTCGTAATCCTGTTGATTACTCTCGCTTTCCAGAATATCGATGATATGAATCTGCCGGTCAAGCAATACGGTCAACAATCCTTCTAGCACGTCAAAATTCGCCTTGTCCCGCAACAACCGTTTTACGGCCCAGTCAAACCGAATGTATTTATCTTTCTCCATGATTAAAAATAATTTATCTATCTCAAAGGTAGGTATTTTTAACGATAAAGGAAAGGAAAAG
>DYVS01000213.1:0-6112 GCA_020743075.1 Butyricimonas virosa
GCGTTGATCCATAATAATAACATCCAAGTTTACAAGTGCAAGGGAAGGGTGCAAGACCTAGAACATCACATGGAACTGGAAGACACCAGCGCAACGATCGGTATGGGACATACTCGCTGGGCTACCCACGGGGAACCAAATGACGCAAACGCTCACCCCCATACTTCCATGAACGGTCTTTTTTCCATCGTCCATAACGGAATTATTGAGAATCACGCTTTATTAAAGGAAAAATTACAAGCCAGAGGCTATTCATTCCAAAGTGAAACCGACACGGAAGTACTGGCAAACCTGATCGAGTACATTTACACGAAAGGCCAAGTCAACGCAGAGAATGCCGTGCGTCTCGCTTTGACCAAAGTTATCGGGGCGTACGGATTGGTTGTTTTATGCAAGAACGAACCGGACCAGCTCGTGGTAGCAAGAAAAGGTAGCCCGCTCGTGATCGGCGTGGGCCAAAGCGAATATTTCGTAGCCTCGGATGCAACACCCATCGTGGAATACACGAAAAACGTGATCTACTTAAACGATGACGATGTTGCCATCTTGAAGAGGGACGAAATGATCCTGAAAACGATCAAAAACACCCCTGTTTCATTAAGTATTCAACAAGTGGATATCGATATCGAGAAAATCGAGAAAGGCGGTTTCCCGCATTTCATGCTGAAAGAGATTTTTGAACAGGTAAATTCAATATACGACACGATCCGCGGACGCGTAAATGCCGAAGCATCGGAAATCTATCTAGGGGGAATCTCCGAGATTATCCCGAAAATGGTCAACGCCCACCGTATCATCATTATCGGTTGCGGTACGTCATGGCATGCCGGAACGGTAGGCGAATACATCTTTGAAGAATTCACCCGAATCCCAGTAGAAGTGGAATACGCATCAGAATTCCGATACCGTAACCCGATCGTGGACGCCAACGACATTGTTATCGCTATTTCACAGAGTGGTGAGACCGCCGACACGCTGGCTGCCATCAAATACGCCAAGGCACACGGGGCCACCGTTATCGGCATCTGCAATGTCGTGGGATCAAGTATCGCCCGGGAAACCGATGCAGGGGTTTACACTCATGCAGGTCCGGAAATAGGGGTCGCCTCCACGAAAGCTTTCACGGCCCAAATTTCCGTGTTGGCCATGATGGCCTTACAGATCGGTCACCGCAAGGGGACATTATCCGACGAACTGTACAAAAAATATATTAACGAACTGTATAACTTACCGGACAAGGTGAAAGCGATTCTGGAAAAGAATGACAAGATCAAGGAGATCGCAGCCATTTACAAGGACTCCACGAACGCCATTTACCTGGGAAGAGGTTGTCAATTCCCGGTTGCCTTGGAAGGTGCGCTAAAACTGAAAGAGATTTCTTACATCCATGCGGAAGGTTATCCGGCAGCAGAAATGAAACACGGCCCGATCGCATTGATCGACGAGAATATGCCGGTTTTCGCCATCGCCACGAATGACAATTATTACGACAAGATCGTTTCTAACATCAAGGAAATCCAGTCCCGGAAAGGACACGTGATCGCTCTTGTCAACGATAACGATGCACAGGTGAAAAAACTGGCCGAACACGTGATCGAAATTCCCGAAACACTGGAATACCTGTCACCGCTTCTGAACGTGATTCCATTACAGCTCATCTCCTATCACATTGCCGTAATGCGAGGTTGCAACGTGGATATGCCGAGAAACTTGGCAAAATCCGTGACAGTTGAATAAAGACTGAAAAAGGTGGGGAAATCCCACCTTTTTTACTTATCTAATGTCCTCTGCCATTTCCAAGCATTCGCCAAAGTCTCCTCTATCGGCGTGACAGCCTTCCAGCCCAGCTCGCTATTGGCCAAAGTCGTATCGGCCCAAACCTTCTCGATATCCCCGGCACGACGTCCCACGATCTTGTAATTCACCTTCACCCCAGTTGCGCGCTCGAAGGCATGAATAATTTCCAACACGGAAAGGGCCTTTCCCGTACCGATATTGAAAAACTCGTAATTCTTTTTATTCTTCCCTTCCAACAGTCGACGAATGGCCACCACGTGCGCTTGAGCCAAGTCCACCACGTCAATATAATCCCGTAACGGAGAACCGTCCGGCGTGTTATAATCGTCACCGAACACGCTCAACTGTTCACGAATCCCGATAGCCGTCTGTGTCAAGTAAGGAATCAAATTATTGGGTACACCGTTGGGCAACTCCCCGATAAACGCTGTCGGGTGAGCCCCGATCGGGTTAAAATAGCGCAATGCCAAAGCTTTCATGTCAGGTTCCACCCGCATCAGATCTCGAATAATATCTTCACTCATCACCTTCGTGTTCCCGTAGGGAGATTCAGCCTCATGACGAGGTGTTTTTTCCGTTACCGGCAATACATCGGCCTGCCCGTACACCGTACAGGAAGAGGAAAACACCAAATTCGGCACCTTAAATTCCCGCATACAAGTCAACACATTCATCAAAGAGTTCAAATTATTGAAATAGTACTCCAAAGGCTTGTTTACCGACTCTCCCACGGCCTTCAAAGCGGCAAAATGAATCACGGCCCGTATATCCGAATGGCGGGCAAAGAAATCCCGTGTAACCTCTCGATCGGTAAGGTCTATCTCTTCAAATTCGGGACGTATCCCCGTGATCTTTTCTATCCCATCCAGCACATCCAAGCTTGAATTCACGAGATTGTCAGCAATAATTACATCATACCCATTCTTCTGAAGTTCGACCACCGTGTGGGAACCTATATACCCTGTACCTCCTGTCACAAAAATTTTCATACGCCAATAATTTTATCTCAATTTATAACATTCTGAGTGTCTGCAATAGACACAACAAAGTAAATAATAATAATTCGAAATGCCTAAAATCAATTTGACAACCTTGCGTTTTTTCTTACCTTTGCGATATGAATAAATATGTTGAACACATCGAAGAATTGCTCTATCTACATGATTGCGTGATCGTTCCGGGATTCGGGGGATTCATTTGTTACTACACGTCCGCAAACATCAACGAGAAAACGGGGACCATCGTTCCCCCGTCTAAAAAAGTCGTGTTCAACAAACATCTGAAACAAAATGACGGCCTTCTGATCGATTGGATCGCACGTAAAGAGCAAATTGATTACGAGAAAGCGCAACGGCGTCTGGCTCTATTTTGTGAAGAGATCAAGGTACGTTTGAATCAGAAACAAAAAGTGGATTTCGGCATGATCGGAACTTTCTCGGTCGACCGCCGATTCAACGTTCTCTTCGAATCCAAGAACCACAACTTCCTTCCGGACGTGATCGGTATGGAAGCCTTGCCTTTGGCAACTGTCAACGGGAAAAAGGTTCGTAAAACTCAAGATGAACTGATTAACACCGAATCTGGTAACCTCGTTACCCGTTTATTCAAATTCGGCTTATCGGCAGCTGTCGTGGCCGGAATCGTGGTGATTTCTCAACAGGACATATTCCAAGGAGACGGGATTACGAACATGACAAACATGCACCCCTCCCCGGTGAAAAACAAAACAATCATCGTGGAAGCCCCTGCCGTGATCTCTCCCTCCTATGACTTCGTGGATTATGACCCGATTATTGATCTGCCCGAGCCGTCAGTTTCACGATAAGCACGATCAAGTAAGCCGGGAAAACGATAAACGCTGCCGCCCATTTCAGTAACAGGAAAAGCACCACAAGTATCCCCCAAAATCTCCAATTCCACACCCGCTTGAAATCATAACAAGAAATCAAGATATAAACGGGTATCATACAAGATAACGCTTTCACACCCCAAACGACAAAACCGATTATTACAGCTCCCAAGAAACTATATAAAAGAGCATTCCCATTCCACGAAAAGCTGGTTAACTTCAACGAGAACATCGGGATTTCACTGATCAGCAAAATGGCCAACACCAACGCAAAAAGAGCCAACAACCACGGCTTACCCCACATCGCCATAAAAAATTCTTCCTGATGATAACGAGTAAATACCAACATCACCCAAAACAAAGCGTTCGACGGGGTTGGCAAACCGATAAACGAATGAGTTTGCCGCACATCCAGATTAAACTTAGCCAAGCGATAAGCCGAAAAAGCCGGAATCAGAAACGGCACGTACATAAAGGCTCCCTGCCAAGAATTTACGGCAAACAATTCCCCACCACTATACCCCAGATCGCAAATTAAGAAAAAAGCCATCACGGAAGGCATCACCCCGAAACTAACCATGTCGGCCAAGGAATCCAGTTCTTTGCCCATTTCCGACTTCACGTGCAACAAACGAGCGGCGAAACCATCAAAAAAATCGAATACCATCGCCAAAATTACGAGCCAAGCAGCAAGATACAGATGCCCGTGAAAAGCGGCATAAATAGCCACCGTACCGGACGTAACGTTCATACAGGTAATCAAGTTAGGTATGTGTTTCTTCATGGTATTACTTTTTATGATCTGAACACGAAAATAGTTCTTTTTACGATAGATAAACTACATTTTTATTACTTTTGTTGCAAATTCGTTTTAGATATGGCTAAATTTCTCATTATCAGGTTCAGCTCCATCGGAGACATCATCCAATGCATGAATGTCGTAAACGGTATCAAGAATCATTTCCCCGATGCTGAAATCCACTGGATTGCCCGAAAAGACATGGGTTCTTTTCTTAACATGGATAAACGCATCGACCGAGTGTGGGGATTCGATAAGAAAACGGGATTCAAAGGTTTACTACAAATGGCCCGTCAACTGAAAGCCGAGAAATTCGATTATATCTACGATGCTCACAGCAACATCCGTTCCAATATCCTAAAAGCCGTGTTGCTCCCGCCCTTTTATCACCTCTTTCCAAGAGGACCACGCTACACGTTGCGCCACAAAGACCGTTGGAAACGATTCTTGCTTTTCAAACTACGGATAAACAAGTTCGACAAACCATTCCGGGGCATCGTTTCTTACCAGAAACCATTAGCCACGTGGGGCATCACGAATTTTGAATCCGATTACAGCGACTGGAATTTCCCGGCAGAATATGAAGAGAAATTTCATCACACGCTTACCCCGAAAACCATCACACTCGTCCCTTCCGCCAACTGGGAAATGAAACGCTGGCCGGTCAGCAACTGGCAACAAGTGATCCAGCTTATGCCCGACTACCGTTTTATCATTCTGGCTGGCCCGACCGACACGTTCTGCGAGACCATCAAGGCCATCGCTCCTGAAAGAGTCAATAACCTGGCAGGTAAAACCAGCCTTTTGGAATCTTGTTACCTCGTGAAACAATCCAACCTCGTGATCAGCGGGGATACCGGTTTTCTTCATGCCGCAGATCTGTTCCACACGAAAGCTATCGCCTTGATGGGGCCGACTGCCTTCGGTTACCCCACGGGCAAACAAGCTGAAGTCATCGAAGTCGACCTTCCTTGCCGCCCTTGTACTAAAGACGGGCACGGCAAATGTAAGCAATCCACCTGGCAGAAATGCATGGTCGACATCCTCCCCAAACGAGTAGTCGACACCGCCCTAAAAATTTTAGATTTTAGATTTTAGATTTTAGATCCCAGCCGCAGGGGGCTGACACTTATTTATGTGATTTAGTGATTCCCTCCCGCTAACCAATACTTTTTTGATCGTAAATCGTAATTCATAAATCATAAATTATTTCGTTTTCCATTTTCAATTGCTTTGTTTCAGCACCACATAGAACGTTGTCCCTTCATTCTCTACACTTTCAAAAGTGATCGAGCCTCCCATCCCCTCTATAATCTTGTAGGACATTGCTAATCCTAGTCCCGTACCTCCGGACTTCGTCGTGAAATTAGGCTCTGAGATTCTATCCCGAATACTTTCCGGAATCCCGCAACCGTTATCTTTAACAAGCAATATAATCTTACCCAACACCGTTTTCAGTCGCACCAACACGTGCCCTTCCCGTCCTTCCGGAATACTCTGTTCCGCATTCTTCAACAAATTCACGATCACCCGGTTCACCTGATCCCGGTCACCATACACGGAAACATTCGGCTCTATATCACATTCCATTACATCCACGTTCTCATGGAACAATTTCGCACACCCGTTTACCAGTTCACTCAGATCAAACCACTCGTTATTCGCCT
>DYVS01000214.1:0-14544 GCA_020743075.1 Butyricimonas virosa
CCAAGTTGTTTAAACGGGTACTTTTCCACAAGCAGGAAGTGCCGTTCGTGATGGAATTGCCCCCGTATCGGATGCCAACCTTGAGAACGACCGTGCGGCATATGTGGAGTAAAGGCGAGCAATACCTGAAAAAAATGGGAGGTATTATCATGTTTGCCTCCATACTGATTTGGGCGTTGGGCTATTTTCCCGTGGATGAAGAGCTGGAGGCTCAGTATGATGAAAAGAAGGCCGAAGTGACGAGGGCTTACGAGGCAACGATCGCTTCCGGGATCGGGAACGTGGATATGTTGAAGGAAGAACAGGAAGCGAAATTGGAGAGCCTGCATCGACAAGAGGTAAGTGAACGTCAGGAAAATTCTTATATCAGTCGATTGGGACGAACTTTGGAGCCTATCTGGACACCGCTTGGTTTTGACTGGAAAGTTGGCGTTAGCTTGTTGACCGGGGTTGCGGCAAAAGAAGTCGTGGTTAGCACGATGGCCGTCCTGTACCAGGGAGAAGAGGTTATGGAGGAAGATGACGGGTCGAATGCGACACTGGAAATGCGTTTGCGGGAACATGGGTTTACTCCGGTTACAGCCATTATATTTGTGATCTTCGTGTTACTTTATTCCCCTTGTTTCGCGGCTTTGATTGCTATCGGTAAAGAGATTGGAATGAAGTGGGCGTTTTTCGTGATGGGATACACGACGGTACTGGCTTGGGGCGTATGTTTCGTGATAAAACAGGTATTGGACTTGATTATTTAGAACGTATCCCCGGTATCATGAATTATTAATCTAAAATTAGAGAATGGAAATGCAACTAGTATTGACGTATATAATTGTGGCGATAGCGCTTGTTTTTGCGGGAAGAGGTGCTTATCGTTTGTTTCGGAATGCAAAGAAGGGGAAAAAATGTAGTTGTAATTGCGGTTGCGGGGGAAAAGGAACAAATAAAAAAAGCTGCTTGTAAAAGCAGCTTTTTTTATATTAATGCTTGTGTCTGCGCTCGTCAGAAACAGTCAATTTTTTTCTTCCTTTAGCTCTTCTTCTAGCTAGAACTGCTCTACCGTTAGCGGTAGACATTCTTTCTCTGAAACCATGTTTGTTTCTTCTCTTTCTGTTGGATGGTTGAAATGTACGTTTCATTGCAATATTTCTTATGTTATTATTTTCTCACTTCGGACTGCAAAAGTAGGTATTTTTTTTATTGTGCCAAAGATTTTTGCAAAATTATCTCGATTCAAATGGCGTTTTATTCTAATTGTAGAGTCCAACAGCAAATGCAAAGTTACGCAACAATATTGAAAAATCTCTTCAGAGGTGTATCAAATTCGAGTTTTTCCCTCGGTCTTCTGTTTAATTTCTTCTGTATATCCTTGATTTTCTTGTCCGAAAAATCATCGAAATTCGCTTTCTTTGGAATGTATTTCCTTATCAGTTTGTTTGCGTTTTCAATGGCACCCTTTTGCCATGATGCGTAAGAATCTGCAAAATAGACATTCACCCGCTCTCCACCTTTGACAGACAGTAGCCTGCTTATTTCAAGATGTGCGGCAAACTCACACCCGTTGTCTGTCGTGATGGTTTTCAGTGTCTTGCGATATGGGAAAAGTAATCTGGCAACCGTTTGTGCCGTCGGGAGCGCTTTCCTCCACTGGGGCAGCCGTTCCATCATGATAAAGTTTGTGGAACGTTCCGTCAGGGTCAGGATGGCATGCCCGAAAGAATCGACTATCGTATCCATCTCCCAATCCCCGAAACGTGTCCCGTCGGCCTCTTTTTGGCGTTCGTGAATACTGGTGCGGTTGGCAATATTGGTTGCCTTGGTCGGTCGTAAAGATTTGGCTCCGCGGGTATATTTCAATTCATGTGACATATGGGACGCAAGCTTCCCGGTACGGTCAGCATGGACGTGGTTGTATATCGTCTGTTTGGCGATGTGCACGCCCTCCTTGCGCAAGACTCCCGCAATCTGCGCCGGAGACCAGTCCTCTTCAAGGATCATCTGTTCGATACGCCACCAAAGTTCCGGCGGTTTGCGGTGATTACCCTGCAAACCGTGTTTGCGTGCATCGGCCTTGTTCTGGGCGTTGCACCATACATACTCGCCATTGGAATTGCAGTTGCGCAACAATTCACGGCTGACGGTCGATGGAGCTACCTCAATCTCACTGGCGATGCGACTTCTGCTCCATCCTCTTTTTCTTCCGAGGTATATTTCATACCTTTGTTCCGAGGTTAAATGATTTTTCATAGCAATACAAAATTAGTTAATCTCAGGGAGACTTCGGTCTCCTTTTTTTGTATTGCTGTCTTTCCCTTGAAAAATCCACTATCCGCTCTTGGGGGCGCACTGGCGCGCCCCCGCCGCTCGGGCTGCCCCTCGCCAGGAGCGATAACAAAGTGCTACATTACAATCTGTGCGTTTCTATTTGGATTCTTCACGTTTTATTCTAATTATTTGAATGATTCCTAAATTAATGGCTCGTGTTTTAATTAAATGGTGTTTTCGGGCAACAAAGTTAATATATCCCCGTATATTTCTTCAAGTAGATACGAAAAAAAGAGTTCTAATATTTGTTTTACTGAAATAGATGATTAACTTTAAGCCAATTATACGAAGAGACCTATGAGACAGTTAAAAATTAGCAAACAAATCACTGGCAGGGATTCGTTCTCGATAGAGAAATACTTGCAGGAGATTGGGAAAATCGACGTGTTGACGCCGGATGAGGAGGTTGCTTTAGCCAAGAAAATCCGATCGGGTGACCGAGCGGCACGGGAGTTATTGGTGAAGAGTAACCTGCGTTTCGTGGTTTCCGTGGCCAAGCAATACCAGAATAACGGTTTAAGTTTGGGAGATTTGATAAACGAGGGTAATCTGGGATTAATAAAAGCTGCTGAATGCTTTGACGAAACGAAAGGATTCAAGTTTATTTCTTATGCCGTATGGTGGATTCGGCAATCGATTTTACAGGCAATCGCAGAAAATTCGCGTTTAGTTCGGTTACCATTGAACAAAATCAGTAGTATTAACAAAGTGAATAAGTTCTTTTTCCGCCTGGAACAAGAGTTTCAACGGGAACCCACGGCAGAGGAAATCGCCTTGAAAATGGATGTTCCCGAGAAGGAGGTTAAAGACAGTTTGCGGATAGCCAATCGTCCGTTATCCATGGATGCTCCCTTGTCGACAGATGAGGATTCGTCTAACTTATATGACGTGATGATTACGGGAGATAATGCCATATCGGATGTCGAGCGAGAAATGAATGCTGATTCATTGCGGACGGAAATTGACCGTTATCTGACGATTTTGGATGAGCGGGATGCTTTAATATTACGGATGTATTACGGTTTGGGCGGTTACACGGCAATGTCGTTGGAAGAAATTGGTGATCGGGTTGGTTTGACAAGCGAACGTGTGCGCCAGATAAAATCCAAGGCCATCAAAAAACTGAAGAATTCGTGTCGTAGTAAACGATTAAAGACGTATTTATAAGAGGTCGGTAAATTATCCTTTTGTATTAAATTGAGGGTTCATAAATTTCATGTTTGATTTATGGAGGACGGGAGATGTTTGAGAAATTTTGACATCCAATCTTTTCTTTTGATATATGTTTCATTAAAATTTTTGTGTTAGAGGAATTTGTGAAATGGGGAGTATCCTTTTAGTTTGTTAGTATCTGTGTTTTATGCACTTATAGATTGTAACTAAAATGTGGGTTTAAAATTAGTTTTTCCAACTAAATTGCTATATTTGTTCCCCGTTTTAAGGGGGGGATTTGAGTGATCGAAAACGTTTGAGTAATGAGGCTTGCTGATCATGAATTTGACTCCCGGGAGAGTTAGAGTGTGAGGGGGAAATACTATTATAAACACATTAAATAAACGAGAACCTTATGGGGAACTATGAATTAAACAAAAATTTGGCGCAAATGCTAAAAGGTGGGGTTATCATGGATGTAACCAATGTTGAACAGGCAAAGATCGCTGAAGCTGCCGGAGCATGTGCTGTAATGGCATTAGAAAGAGTGCCGTCGGATATTCGTAAAGATGGTGGTGTGGCCAGAATGTCTGATCCTCAGATGATCAAGGCTATAAAGAATGCCGTATCTATTCCTGTAATGGCAAAAGTGAGAATCGGTCACTTTGTGGAAGCACAAATTTTGGAGGCCATTGGCATTGATTATATTGACGAAAGTGAAGTTTTAACGCCAGCAGATGACTTGTATCATGTTGACAAGACTGCGTTTAAAGTACCGTTCGTTTGTGGATGCCGTAACTTGGGTGAGGCTTTAAGACGTATTGGTGAAGGTGCTTCGATGATTCGTACGAAAGGAGAAGCCGGAACCGGCAACGTGGTAGAGGCTGTAAGACATATGCGTCAGTTGAACAATGATATTCACCAGGTACAAGTGGCTCCGGTTGAGGCTTTGATGACGATTGCCAAAGAGATGGGAGCCCCTTATGATTTAGTAAAATTCGTGCATGAGAATGGTAAATTGCCGGTAGTAAATTTCGCGGCCGGTGGTATTGCTACTCCGGCTGATGCAGCTTTAATGATGCAGTTGGGTTGCGAGGGAGTATTTGTGGGTTCTGGAATCTTCAAATCTGGTGACCCTGCCAAGAGAGCGAGAGCTATCGTTTTAGCTACGACTTATTATAACGATCCGGTTAAATTGGCTGAATTGTCCGAGAACTTGGGTGAGGCTATGTCCGGATTGGAAATTAGCAAATTGGAAAACAAATACGCTGAAAGAGGCTGGTAAGAATAGTTTATAAAGTTCATAAGGTTTGTAAGGTTCATAAGGTAACTTGCTTTATAGATTTTATGAACTTTATGAACCTTATATTTTTTGTCATGAAGAAGATTGGAATTTTAGGTTTTCAAGGGGCGATTATTGAACATGAACGCCAGATTAAGGCTATTGGTCATGAACCCGTGATCGTGAAATACCCGGAGCAGTTGGAAGAGATTGATGGAATCATTCTACCAGGAGGGGAGAGTACCACTATGGGAAAGATTCTTAATCGGACCGGACTTATGGAGCCTTTACGCGGGAAAATCCAGAGTGGGCTGCCGGTATGGGGAACTTGTGCGGGAATGATCTTGCTGGCCAAAGAACTCGTGAACGATTCAGTGACTCATTTGGGCGTGATGGATATTGCCGTTCGACGTAATGCTTACGGGAGCCAGATCGACAGTTTTGCCACGAAAAAAGTGATTCCGGCGGTAGATTCGAAAGAAATTGAGTTGGTGTTTATTCGTGCTCCTTATATCACGAATGTGAAGGATGGGGTAAAAATTCTGTGTGAGCTTGACGGGCATATCGTTGCTGCGGAAGAAAAGAATATGTTGGTAACATCTTTCCATCCGGAACTTACAGATAATACGGCATTCTTGAAATACTTTGTATCTAAGATTTAAAAAGGCTGTTTTTAAAACAGCCTTTTTTCTTATAGATTTGCGTTTAATTCTTCTACGCTGAGAGTTGCTGTCCCGATTTTCTGAACAACAATTCCGGCTGCCACGTTTGCGATGCGCATGGCTTCCGTGATTTCCTGACCTTGGGTTAAGGCTAGTGAAAGGGCGGCCACAACCGTGTCCCCGGCTCCACTTACATCAAATACTTCTTGAGAATGTGTGGGGAGATGCAAAATATTTTGATCGGAAATCAAGCTCATTCCCTGTTCGCTCCGGGTGACAAGTAATGCCGATAAACCGTAGCGATGAACGATTTCCAAGGCTGCCACGGCAATGTCCTGATCGTTATTTTTCACCGGGTGACCAATGATGTCACCTAATTCTTTTACATTAGGAGTAATCAAGTCGGCCCCTGCATATTTCTTCCAGTTTTGTCCTTTCGGGTCCACGATAACACGGGTTCCATGTGACTTTGCCGTCTTTATCAAGAATGAACATAATTCTTCTGAAATCATGCCTTTTCCATAATCCGAAATAACAAGGGTAGGGAACTCTTGGAAGAGTGAGGCAAGATGGGTCTGAAAATCTTCTCTTGCTTTTTCAGAAAGTTCCAAATGTTGCTCGTAATCTATACGGACAATCTGTTGTCTTCCACCGATGATGCGCGCTTTTGTGATCGTGGGTTGCTCGGTTTTGACAAAATCGGTTTTAATCCCTTTCCGGTGAGCCATGCGTTCAATCTCTTTCCCGAAAAAGTCATAGCCGATAGCCCCGCATAACGTGGCCTGTCCACCAAGACTCGTGATGTTGTTGGCCACGTTCGAGGCACCGCCTAAACGGGATTCCTCGGTCACGATGTTTACTATCGGAACTGGAGCTTCCGGGGAAATACGTTCCACCTTTCCGAAATAGTATTTGTCAAGCATCACGTCCCCGACGATCAATATCTTGCAACTATTAAAGTTTAAATCCATCTATTCATTTTAGATTTTAGATTTATGATTTTAGATTAAAAAAACAGGGTTGCATACTCGTAAATCGTAATTCATAAATCATAAATTAATTGCTTCTATTCTTCTCCGCCACCGAACATCATCAAGTAGGCTTTAATGAACTCGTTGATCTCTCCGTCCATAACTGCCTGTACGTTTGATGTCTGGTAGTTGGTACGATGATCTTTCACCCGGCGGTCGTCGAATACATAACTGCGGATTTGTGACCCCCACTCGATCTTTTTTTTCGTTCCTTCCACTTTATCCCGTTCTTCCTGACGCTTTTGTAATTCCAGTTCATACAATTGGGCTTTCAATAAACGCATGGCATTTTCACGGTTTTGCAACTGTGAACGTGATTCCGTGTTCTCGATCATGATTCCGGTAGGAGCGTGGCGTAACCGGACTCCGGTTTCCACCTTGTTCACGTTCTGACCACCCGCACCACCACTTCGGAAGGTGTCCCAACTGATGTCAGCGGGGTTGATCGTGATCTCGATCGTGTCATCCACGGCGGGATAAACGAACACGGATGCAAAAGATGTCATTCGTTTATTGGCTGCGTTATATGGCGATAAACGAACCAATCGGTGAACACCGTTTTCTGATTTCAGATACCCGTAAGCGTAGTCTCCCTCGAATTCGAGAGTAGCTGATTTGATACCGGCCTCTTCACCTTCCTGGTAATCCACGTGTTTTACCTTGTAACCGTTTAATTCTCCCCAGCGGATATACATCCGGTACAGCATACTGGCCCAGTCCATACTTTCCGTACCTCCGGCTCCGGAATTGATTTTCATGATGGCTCCGAAGTGATCTTCTTCCCGGCGCAGCATGTTACGCATCTCGATGTCTTCCAGTACTCGTATGGTCTCTTGGTATTGGGCGTCCACTTCTTCCTCGGTTGCTTCTCCCTCTTTGGCGAAATCGAAAAGTACCTGTAAATCCCCCACGGCTGAGGTCACCTGTTCGTAACCCTCGATCCAAGATTTCAATTCCCGGACTTTCTTCATCAAGGTCTCTGCCTCCTTGGGATTATCCCATAGGGACGGGTTTTGTGTTCTTAACTCTTCTTCAGCGAGTTGTATCTTCTTGCCATCGATGTCAAAGATACCTCCTCAATGCTTCACCTCGCTCTGCCAATTCTTTGATATGGTCTATTGTGATCATTGTGTATTAAGTTTATAAATAAAATTCGTCCCTCCATACGAAGGGACGAATGATTCGTATATGTTATCTCACTTATCTTGACTAACCATCGGGAAGTTTTTGTTTACCCGCTTGCTGGTTACAGGCCGTCCGCTTAACGTGCTTTCCACCATGTCCTGAATTTCTTGGGCAAAGGCATTTTCCCCGTTTCTTCTGGCCATGTCCACGAGCATCTGCAAAGCTTGCATACTTCTTCTCTCGTCATTCTCCAGAGCTTTTCTACGGTTCGGAGAAAGTGATCCGATATATCTCAACGTTTGTGCGTTGTCAAGAGCCAAGGCCCAAGCCAGATCGTTCCCTTTCTCTTGTTCGCCGGCAGCGTAGTAAATCGAGATGTAATTTAACAAGAAGAAGTCGGCCGGAACTTGATACAATGGAATTTCTTCCAGAGACTTGTCTAGCACCCTAATGGCTTCTTGGATTTTAGTTGAATCAGTGATTTCATTGATAATCGTGTCTCCCATAACACGTGTTTCCGTGGCCGCTTCTTGCATTAATTGTTCTGCCAAACGCAAGAAAGTGTTCCGGTATTTCATCACGGCGATGGTGTTATCATGGAAATGATCGATATTTACTTTCGGATCCTTGATGTTTCCCCAGACGAATTTATTCATCAGGTTGTCATACAGGATCTCCGTGTTGATTCGTCCAAAATCATAGTAAGCGGCGTTGTTTTCAGTCTTGATGGGTACAACCCGGTAAGCAGCTCCTTCTAGCTGGAAGTACTTGTCGAAGCCCATGTAACTGTCTTGTCCCATTCCCACCCCGAAGTATATCGGACGTTCCCAGTTATTGGTAGCCAATATATCCAGTACCATTAATTGTGATTTGTTTAGGGAACTTCCTTTTAATTGAATCTCTACTCTGTCTACAATTAATGCGGAATCTTTGGGTTGTACGGTTCCATTGGCCAACACTTTTTCCTTGTCCACGGGAATATACAGGTTGCGTGTCGGAATAAAGTCCACTGCACCCCCTTGATAACGATTGGATTTAGTTTCCGGTCTGTCACTGGCAACGAATTCCATGACTTCTTTCATGCTGAAAGGTTGTTGCACTCGTTCTTCAATCGTGACAAAGTCCCGTACTCCGGCATGATATTGGTCTTTCGTGAAAGAAATGGGCACCCCGTCACTTTCGTAGGCTTTCCGTTTCATCTGGTCAATGTACCAGTCTCCGGCAAGTAAACTTAGGTTCACGATACGTATATCCCGGCGGAATCCTTCCACTTCCTGTGCATACCATAGAGGGAATGTATCATTATCCCCGTAAGTGAACAGGATGGCGTTCGGGGCACACGTGCTTAGGTAGTTCTTGGCATGGGCTATGGTTGCGTAACGTCCGCTACGATTATGATCATCCCAGTTTTGTGCTGCCATATTTACCGGAACGGCGAACAGGCAAACAACGGTGACAATTATGGCAGCGTTGCGGGAATCCATCTTCTTCTGAAGTAAATCCCACAGGTAGAGAACCCCGAAACCGATCCAGATAGCAAAGGCGTAGAACGATCCGGCATAGGCATAGTCGCGTTCCCGCGGTTGATACGGATATTGGTTCAAGTAGAGTACGATGGCAATACCCGTGAAGAAGAAGAGTAGCATAACCACCCAGAAATCTTTCTTTCCTTGTTTTCCCCGTTGATATTGATAGAACATGCCGAGTAATCCGAGAATGAACGGGAGCATATAATATTTATTATTTGCTTTGTCGTGTTTCAAGGTGTCCGGCATTAAACTCTGGTCACCGACCAAGATGTTATCTATGAAAGGAATGCCCGATATCCAGTTGCCATAGCGGAAGTCTCCATGTCCCTGAATATCATTCTGACGTCCGGAGAAATTCCACATGAAGTATCTGAAATACATGTGTCCGAGTTGGTAACGGAACATGAAACTTAGATTTTGTCCGAAACTTGGTTTCTGAACGGGTTGTCCGTCCACCATGTACACGGGGCCTTTGGGTTGTCCCACCCACTCATAGTATACTTGAGGTTCGCGAGCTTGGCTGTACATACGCGGTAGGATCGTGCAGAAGCGAGGATCATATTTGACTTCTTTTTTATGATCTACGATATCATATTTACCTGTTTTCTCGTTTTGGTAATAAACAGGTCCGGCATCCTCCACGCCGATAACCGGGGCGTTGAAGTAAGGACCGTAAACCAATGGCTCTTGACCGTATTGATCGCGACTGATATAAGAAAGCAACGAGAACACGTTGTCCGGGCTGTTTTCGTCGATCGGGGGATTGCTTACGGAGCGGATAACTACCATGGCATAGCAGGAGTACCCGATAAGCATGACTACGAAACAGGTTAAGATCGTGTTTACAACCGTGTGGTTGTATTTTAACGTGTACCGGATACCGAAAGTCAGGCCGGCGATTAAAAGCAAGGCGTAGATGACAACACCTGTGTTGAAAGGCATTCCAAAGCCGTTTACGAACAATAATTCAAACCAGCCGGCAACGATAATCACGCCCGGGATGATCCCCCACATGATCACGCCTAGTATGACGATAGAAAGGGCTGCCGACTTGATAATGCCCCATTTGGTAGTTTCGTATTTTTTGAAATAGTATATGAATACAATGGCAGGGATTACCAGCAAGTTCAACAAGTGAACACCGATGGACAGTCCGACCATGTAGGCAATAAAGATCAACCAGCGGTTGGCGTAAGGTTGGAATGCAACATTTTCCCATTTCAAGATAGCCCAGAACACGACAGCTGTGAACAAAGATGACATGGCATAAACTTCACCCTCAACAGCTGAAAACCAGAATGTATCTGTGAACGTGTAGGTTAATGCCCCGATAAGTCCGGCACCCATGATCCCGCACAGTTGTCCCATGGAACATTCTTCCCCTTCTTTTACCACGACTTTTTTAGCTAGATGCGTGATTGTCCAGAACAGGAACAGGATCGTGAACCCGGAACATAGAGCCGACATGATATTGATCATGTAAGATTGTGTTTCAGGGCTCGGTGCGAATATGGCGAACAATCGCGAGATAATCATGAATAGAGGCGCTCCGGGAGGGTGTCCTACTTGCAGTCCGACTGAGGTTGTAATAAACTCACCACAGTCCCAAAGGCTGGCTGTTGGTTCGACCGTAAGAATGTAAGTAATACTGGCCACCACGAACGCCACCCATCCGGTGACATTATTGATCAACCTGTAGCTTAATGTTGGGTGATTTTTAATGTTGCACATGCTTCTCCTTCGTTTGAATTTGTATTTCTTATTAATATTCAATACTATAACCAAAATGTCATTTTTCGACAGCACGAAAATAGCAATTTTCTTTTAATTTTTCTGCATTTTGTTTTGGAGAAATAAAAAAATGCTCTACATTTGCAGCGTCAAAATAACAACAACGGTTGTTGAAGAGACATGAAGATTGTCCCATTGTGTAATGGTAGCACAGCAGATTTTGGTTCTGTCAGTCAAGGTTCGAATCCTTGTGGGACAACAAACATGAAGAGGGCCTTGCAGCGGGGAAGTTGCAAGGTTTTTTCTTCCAGTTCTTCGATATTATGCCCAGGTGGTGGAATTGGTAGACACGCTAGTTTCAGGGACTAGTGGCCGTACGGCTGTGCAGGTTCGAGTCCTGTTCTGGGTACAAGGTGGTCTGATAATCAAATGATTGTCAGACCATTTTTTTTTATTTTATAGTCGATAGCCTAATGGAATGGGAACAATATTGGGATCCAAGACTTCGGTTATGTAAATCGGTGTGATTTGCATTCCTTTCTGCCGGAAAAATGCTACATTTGTTCTTAAATATATAGCTGTTTATGAAAAAGTCAATCGCTTTCCTGCCAAAGAAGAATCGGGAAGACCTGAAATATCTCGTAGAGCTAATTCTGGATAAGATTCCGGTGTGTGAAATGATAATCCTTTATGGAAGTTATGCCCGTGGTACTTACGTGAGTTATGATGAGCGAGAGGAATTTGGCGTCCCTACTTCTTTTAAAAGTGATTATGATATATTGGTCATAAATAGTGCGTGGAGCTATGACAAAATTGAGAATAAGTTAGCGAGTGTTCGTAATATCTACGACAAGCGAGGAGATCATCGTTACCGGGTTCCCGTACAGTTTATTCATGATTGCATAAAGAAAGTAAATGAAGATTTGAAATACAGTCGTTATTTTTATACAGAATTAAAGCGTGACGGGGTAATGCTTTATGATAGTGGGAATAGTAAGCTGGCGAGACGGAAACCGTTGAAGTATGGGGAGATAAAGAGACAAGGGGAAGAGTATTTTAGAGAGAAATTCGCTAAATTCAAACTTTTTATGGAGCAAGCTGCGTTTATGTATGATAGAGAAGAATATGTTATGTCTTCTTTTAATTTGCATCAAGCTTGTGAAAACTTATTCAATGCGATCTTGTTGACATTTACCCTTAGAAATGATAAGGAACATAATTTGGATGAGCTTTTTAAGGCTTCACGTGGATATGCGCCCGAACTGATTTGTGTTTTCCCTGCTGAAAATGAAGATGAAGAGCGGTTATTTAAAATACTTGTGCGTTCGTATATAGAGGCACGTTATAATCCAGAATTTAAAGTGAACCGGGAAGATATTGAAGACTTGATGGTGAAAGTTGAAAAATTTGGAGAGGTTGCAGGCCAAGCGTGTGGGCGAAGAATAAAAGAGTATGGAGAGTTGGCGAAGGCGAAGAAGAAATGGAAGTAAAAATTTGTTTTGGAAGAGAAGTATGGGTAATCCAGCCGAGAAGTAGGGGAGAAGCTACCCCTTTTTCGAAGCTGATTCAAAGCTTGCTCGTAGATCATGCAATCCGAATAGAATGAACTCTGAAAAAGCTCTGGTTAAAGAACGAGAGTGTGGTATTTTCTCGGTTGCTTTTCGGTTAAATTACGGTTACTTTTTCATATTTCAAGGACTATCTGATTTTTAGTGTGGCAGATGAAGTTGCTGAACTTTATGAGCGATTGTTGAAAGCGGAGCAGGAAAAGGTGAGTTTGTTATAGGAGGTGGTAGTGTAAATCAAATATTTCGCTTTCTGTATTCTTTGGGTGTCATTCCTTGTAATTCTTTAAAGACTCTATTAAAATGTGGGACATCGTTAAACCCTACTGCAAAACAGATTTCCGATACCTGTTTTTGCGAGTGTTTTAGAAGTTCGCAAGCTGTATTCAAACGATACTGGGTAACGAATTGTGAGAATGTCATTTTTTTACATCGCTTGAAGTAGGAGCAAAATGCAGAACGATTCATTCCTACTTCGGAGGCTATTTCATCTAAAGTGATGGTATGAACATAATGGGCCATCACGTAGGCACAAATTTGTTGCATTCGCCTCACATCACGTTCAATTTGCATGGGTTTACCTGCAAGAATGTGATCTGATGAATTGAAAATGACAGGTAGTAAACGAAACATTGCGGATAATCGCCCTAAGTCGTCCATATCGTTCATTTGTGATAGCATTTTGCGGATAACACGAGAACTTTCCAAGCCATATTTTAATGCGTTAACAGGGAATGTAAGACTTGTCAAGCGGTTTCGTAATTCAGGAAATACTTCTATGCACCTCGTTATAAGAGAGTGACTAAAAGCAACCATGAGATAATGAATACACCCGTCATTGTCTGCCGATGTTGGTGCGTATTGCCAATAGTGATGCATGGATGGTGGTATTAATACAACATCACCTGCGGAAAAAGGTTGTAGCGTATCTCCAGCTATTCGGGTGCCGTGTCCGTGTATTACGTGGTACAATTCCCATGCGTCATGTTTGTGTAATTTAGCTTCTATGTGAGTCGCTATTCGTTGGTCTATAAAAAAAAATGAATGGTCCTTTATTTCAGGTAATTCGTAAGGGGTTATCATTTCTTCCATAATGCATGTAAAATAGTGTAATGCAAATATGCAACAAATATTTGGGATTATATGACAAATATTCAACAATAATACAACGTAATTTTGCGTCCAAAATGAAGTAAGTCGAACTATTTAAATATAATGTTATGGATTTTTATCAAGTATTAGAGAAAAGAAGAACGATTCGTGATTTTTCTGATAAGAAAGTAACGGACGATGTATTGAAAAAAGTGTTATCGGCAGCCTTTAAGGCTCCAACTAACGACCATTTGCGACAGTTTGAGTTCATTGTCGTTAGGGGGCAGGAAAACATTGCCCGACTTGTGTCACCGATAGCAGAAAACACTGAAAATATTCAGCAGAATAGGCTTGAAGCTGCTGCAGACGTGATGGACAAGGATGAACATGCCATGTTTGTTGATGCGTTGCCCAAGCAACAACGTATGCTCATGCAAAGCAATTGCCTTGTTCTACCGTTCTTCCGGCAAAAAGATTATCCTTTGTGTCATCCGGCAGACCAAAGTTCGTTGAATTATTTTGCCTCAGCTTGGGCAGCTGTGGAAAATATCCTCCTGGCGGCAACCGCAGAGGGGTTGGTGTGTGCGTTCCGTATCCCCATTGGCAATGAACCAGAATACGTGAAAAAACTCGTCAAAGCCCCTGAAGAATACGAATTCACCTGTTTTCTTGCTATTGGTTATGCTGCAAAAAATGCGCATATCTGTAAACAGAAAGAAATTCGAGTGGAGGATAGGATTCATCATGATGTTTGGTAATGAAGCCCGTTTCGGGTTTCTCATGAACGCTTTACGAAACCGCCAATCCTTTGTTCGAATCCTTTAGAATGTAAAAGAGAGTCAGCTCTTTGTGTGCTAACTCTCTTATTTTCTGCTTTTTCTGCGGAGAGGGAGGGATTCGAACCCCCGGTACCTCGCAGTACAACGGTTTTCAAGACCGCCGCAATCGACCACTCTGCCACCTCTCCAATGCGGATGCAAATATAAGGACTTTATTTGACTTTCAAAGCGATTTTTGAGTTTTTTTATTCAAGGCGTATTTTAGATAAAAATACCC
>DYVS01000215.1:0-15623 GCA_020743075.1 Butyricimonas virosa
TAAAGGATATAGTTGTCAGCCTTTGTTCGATGCCAATGGAGAGGTAGTGAAATTGGATAAAATGGTTGGGTTGTACCATGAACCAACAGGATTGTCGAATACTAAATTGAAATTCTTCCTCGTGGGCAAGAAAGGCAATGAGTATAAAATGTATATTTACGAATACCAGCAATTTGCGGGTACAACAGATATTATCTCTTATCTATCAGAAAAAGATGTGACCCAATGGGCTGGTGGAATGACTGATAATGCGATCTGGTTCACAACGATTCTGCCTGTTGGTTGGAATTATGCTTATATTGCCAAGGGAAAAGATTTGTGGCGGTATAGTTATGAAGGGTTGGAAACTCCCACAATTGTCAAGAGTTTCCCGGATGATATTGTTACGGTTGTACCGACACCGAATGCTTCCCTTTTTGGAAATGATGAAAGTAATGAATTATATACGGCAGTATTTACTTATAATTCAACAACACAGACAGGATCAATGTACATTATCAACCCTCGTACAACGGTTGTGGAAGAATTTGCGTCTAGCGAGAATTCCATACCAGGTAAAGTGTTGATGTATTTGCCCTATTTTTCAAATTAAACTATTCGTGTTATTGAAGTTTATTACGTTTTGGAAATGAATTGAGAGGGACAGGCTCTTGGCGATAGAAGCTGTCAAAGAGAGCTTGTTCACTTCTAATCTTTTTCTTATGGGTATTCTATGGCCTAAAATAGACGTTTGTATGTGAATTATATATGTTAAAAAATGAATTATGGAAGAAAATGTGATTGAGTGTAAAAACCTAACTCATTACTATGGTTCCCGATTGATCTATGAGAATTTGAATTTTTCAGTGAAGAAAGGGCATATCATGGGATTGTTGGGGAAAAATGGGTGTGGTAAAACAACCACAATTAATATTTTGAATGGTTTCCTTCAACCTCGTTCCGGAGAGTGTTTAATCTATGGGGAAAGTACGCAGAATCTGAGTCCGGAAACTAAACGTCGTCTAGGATACTTGATAGAAGGGCATATTCAGTATTCGTTTATGAATATCTATCAGATTGAGAAGTTTTATTCCGGTTTTTACAAAAATTGGAATCGGGATGCTTATTTCGAACTGATGAACCGGATGAAAATATTGCCTTCGCAGAAAGTATCAAGTATGTCTTGCGGGCAGCGGGCTCAAGTTGCGTTGGGTTTGATTCTGGCACAGGATCCTGATCTGTTGATTTTGGATGACTTCTCGTTAGGACTGGATCCCGGTTATCGTCGTTTATTTGTTGATCACATGCGGGAGTATGCAAAATCCGGAAATAAAACCGTATTCTTGACCTCTCATATTATTCAGGATATGGAACGTCTGATAGATGATGTTTTAATTATGGATTATAACCGGGTGTTGATGCGGGGATCTGCATCCGAATTTATGGAAAAATTTCATCAGTTTACTTTTGATCTGGACAGGGATGATCTGGATTTTAAGTCGGACCCATTGATTGTTGAGGCAGATCGTATTAAAAATCACTATGAAATTTATACCTATACTTCTGATAATGAAGTAAAGGCAATGTTAGAAACAAAAGGATTGGCGTATCGAAATTTTGCATCTGTGAAGATGACATTAGAAGATGCATTTATTGGTTTAACAGGAAAATATTAAAAATATGATATTACACCTTTTTTATAAGGAATGGTTAAAGACCCGTTGGGCTGCTTTTTTCGTCTCCCTTGTGGGTTTAGCGATAGTTGTCTACATATTTTTGGATGTGGATAACAATGTACGAATGAAAGGTTCATTCAATTATTTAATGAGTGTTTTCTATGGAATACCTCAGGCGAACTATTATAATTCTCTGATTAAATATGTACCTCTGTTAATTGGGATTTGTATTGGTTTGTCACAATATGTGCCGGAAGTATTGGATAAACGGATCAAGTTGACGCTCCATCTTCCTTTGCGTAACACGATAGCTTTGTATACGATGCTTTGCTATGGATTCCTTTTGTTAATCTTGTCGTATGGTGTAGTGTTTGGGACATTCTTTTATTTGAATAACAGCTATTTCCCTTTTGAGGAAAGCTGGGCGGTACTTACTTCTATGATGCCTTGGCTTTTGGGTGGAATTGCAGCTTATTTCATGATCGCCATGATTGCTATGGAACCTAATTTATTCTATCAATTTATTTATGCACTTGTGGCTTATTATCTAGTGAAGCAATTCTATATCGGAGTAGAACATGCAGATACGCGCCATATTATTCCGGCCTTGGCCATCATGGCTTTTGTGCCGTGTACGGCATTATTGTATACATCATATCGGTTTATGAAAGGAGAGAGATAATTATGACAGCAAAAGTAGTACGAATCATAATGATACTATTGACGGTTTTTATTGCGTCAATTGTTCTACCGGATTTTTATAAAACCTCGTTTAAACGGAATGTAAAATATGTCTCGTTGAATTATAGTGAGGTGACCAAACAGTTTGTGATATGGGGATTAAAAGATGGTGTCTTGTTAGATACTTTGGGAAATGAATATTCTCGTCAGGAATATGAACGGATGGTACCTTTCTCCAGTATGCCGCAATTACTAAAACGAAATGAATTTCCGGATACAGTGGCGGGAGTACCGGTGACTCCTCAGCTTGTGGCAGAAAATAATTATCGGCATATCGTGAATTTAACAGAGCGGGGGCGGTATTACGCCATGTCTCCGCTTGTTCACGGGGGAACGGATCGTGTCGGCTATATTTATACAAACGATATGATGCGGGTAAACCGGAATGGAATTGAATTTTATAATTGCGAGGATGGACGGGTTGATAAAGAAAAAAGTGCCCTTTTTGATCAAGAATTACGGAAATTGGGTTATTGTCCCCCGGCAAAAAAAATATATGGTCGATCTGCTACCGGGTATAAACGGGATGATGGCTTATTCTTTATAGATAGTAAAGATCAGTTGTTTCAAGTACGTTATCATGCTTACAAACCGAATTGTCGTAAAATCGAACTCCCCGATCAGATCAAATTGCGAAGAGTTGAATGGGAACCTGATCATCCGGAAGTTGTTGCCTATCTTTTTGGAGATAATAATGGTGTATATATTCTGACCGTGGACGATCAGATTATCAAATTGGATTTGGATGAGTTTAACTACGATCAATTTAAAGTTTTTGACGTGATGGGTAATCTCTTCTATCACATGATCTCCATTCAGCGAGACGGTTACGAGAAACTATATGTTTTTGATCGGGACTATAAATTATTGGATAAATACGGGGTTCATTCCGACGTGTATGAAGAATCGGCAGCGGGAGTGGTTGAAGGTTTTCTCTTCCCGTTTGTAACTTCCACCTATTCTTATATTAATGGATATTATATAAGTTCCGATGGACAACCATTCGTGAAGTTTATTTGGTTAAATCTCGTGTTAGCTGGAGTTCTATTGTATATAAAACGACGTAAAGGCTTGAATGTGAAAAATCCGTTCCATATCATTGATCTATTCATGGTCGTGGCATTTGGAGTCTTTGGATTTATAAGCGTGTTGATTTATCCGATTCGAAAATAAATTAATCTAGACAGCAATGGAAGAAAATATAATAGAGTGTAAGAATCTGACCCATTATTATGGGAAACGGTTAATCTATGAAAATCTTAACTTTTCTGTGAAGAAAGGGCACATCATGGGATTATTGGGGAAAAATGGATGTGGCAAAACGACCACGATTAATATATTGAATGGTTTTCTGCAACCTCGTTCCGGAGAATGTTTGATCTATGGTGAATCAACCCAGAATTTGAGCCCGGAAACAAAACGGCGTTTAGGGTATTTGATCGAGGGACATATTCAGTATTCGTTTATGAATATTTATCAGATTGAGAAATTTTATTCCGGTTTTTATAGAAACTGGAATCGGGATGCCTATTTTGATTTGATGAAAAGGATGAAAATACTTCCTTCTCAAAAAGTTTCCAGCATGTCATGTGGGCAACGGGCTCAAGTGGCTTTAGGGCTGATTCTTGCTCAAGATCCTGATTTATTGATCTTGGATGACTTTTCTTTGGGATTGGACCCCGGCTATCGTCGCTTGTTCGTGGATCATATGCGTGAATATGCCAAGGCCGGAAATAAAACCGTATTTCTAACCTCTCATATTATTCAAGATATGGAACGATTGATCGACGATGTGTTGATCATGGATTATAACCGGGTATTAATGCGGGGATCGGCATCCGAATTTATGGAAAAGTTCCACCAGTTTACATTTGATCTGAATCGGGATGATGTGAATCTTAAAGAAGAATCACTGACAGTTGAGATGGATCGAATTAAAAATCATTACGAACTTTACACGTATGCATCGGCAGAAGAAGTTCAGGCCATGTTGCAGGCAAAAGGGTTGGAATATTCTGATTTTAAACCTGTAAAGATGACTTTAGAAGATGCTTTTATTGGTTTAACAGGTAAATATTAAGATTATGGCATTACATCTTTTTTATAAAGAATGGTTAAAAACGAAATGGTTTGTACTTGCTTCTCTGGTGTTAGGAGTGGGAACAATATTATATGCATTCATTGGCTTGAATAGCAATATTATAAATGCTGATGGGGGATCAAATTATGTTTTTGAATGGTTTACACAGGCCGGGCAACCACATTATGGGATTTTCAAGAATATTCCTTTTATCATTGCCTTGTTGATTGGCGGATCGCAGTATTTGCCGGAGGTCTTGCAAAAAAGAATAAAATTGACCTTACACTTACCGTTGAATGAAATTGTGATGCTTTACACGATGGTTTTGTATGGATTTTTAATGATTCTTTCATTGATGGTTATCTTCATGATACTGTTTTTCACGATAGACCTTTATTTCTTCCCAGTGGAGATGCATATTATGGCTATAAATGCGTTCTTGCCTTGGATATTAGGCGGGTTCACGACTTATTTCTTTGTGGCAATGATTGCCATGGAACCCAGTTGGAAATTCCGGTGTTTATACGCGATCGTGGTGTATGAATTATTGGATATTTACCTGTTGGGGGGTAATATGTCGAATCTTTATGTACTAATGATCATAGTACTGGTTATCGCGAGTCTTGGAATGATATATACGGCTAATCGTTTTAAAATAGGAGAAAAATAATATGATACCAAAGATGATAAGATTAGCTCTAGTGCTATTAGCTGTATTGGTAATGGCGTTGGAGTTCCCTAAAATATACAAGAAAACATTCGAACAAAGGGAAAGACGTACTCAGCTTGTATTTAGCGAGATGTTGAATGATTTTGTTACCTTGAAATATGAATATGATACGGTGCAGTTACGTGAAATTCAGGTCGGAAGAGATCGGGCAGGGAATACATATGACACGAAAGCATTGATGGATATATTCCCGATGAGAAATTGTCGGCAATTAATGTACGAGAATCGGTTTCCCGACACGATTCGTGGGCAACACGTGACATTACAGATGATACAGGATGCGGCACGTTTTCCCTTGTTCCTTGGGGCGGGTCCCGGACGGAAATCTTTATTGTGGATGTTCGAATCCCATACAGATCAGATAAAAATGGAACTTCCGGAAGATATGTTTCGCCTAACGGACGAGGGAATTGAATTTATTGAAACGGATATTAACCGGGTTAAAGGCGTGGACAAGGAAAAGAGTGAGCGTTTTACCCAGGCCATGAAGAATGAGGGAATACAATTTCCGATAAAGAACATTTATGGACTTCCTTCCACCTCCAAATCAAAAGATGATGGCTATTTTATGGTGGACAATAAAGATGATTTCTTTCATTTAAAAATGTATGATGGAGAACCTCAATGCCATAAAATTCCTCTTCCAGTCGGTATGCAGGTAAATGGAATGAATTGTCTGGTGGATGATGTAAATTATGGATACGTGTACGATCAGAACTATAACATCTATTTGATGCGTATCAAAGATTATAGTTTCTTCCAGCTCCCGATATATGACTACAAGGACTATGGAAGTCTGATTACGATGAGTGAAGATCTTTTCTTCTATACCTATCAGTTGTATGGTTTGGATCGTGTCAAGATTTACGTGGTGGATAAGGAACATGATTTACTAGCTTCCGAGACGCTGGTTTATCCTCTCTATGAAAATTCGAAAGTGGGACAGAGAGAGAATTATGTATTCCCCTTTAAAGCTCGTTTCACCCGTGATGGAGCCAAAAAGTTGAAAGTGGAGGCTTATGACATGCAACGGTTTATTTACTTAAATATAGCGTTAACATTGTTATTGCTCTGTATCAAATTGTATCATAGACGGAGTATGCGGAATCTGTTTAATTATTTGGATTTGGTCGTGACATTGGTATGTGGTATATATGGCTTTATTGCCGTGCTCATTTTCCCGAACCGTAAATAATGGTAGCATGATAAAGAAGATTATTTTAAGCTTGGGCGTTTTATTATTAACGATAGTTCTTTACGCCCAAAAACCTTTTGATCTGAAAACAGGAGACATCCTGTTTCAGACCAATAAAGCTCGCACTTCTTTTGTGAAAGCAATCGAGAACGTGACAACCAGTTTGGATGATTTGAACTTCTCTCACGTAGGTGTCGTGTTGGTTGAGGATGGACAGGTTTTCGTGTTGGAGGCCACTCAACCGAATGTTTGTAAAACCCCATTAGCGAAATTTCTTAAACAGGCTAAATCCGTGGATGGAAATCCGGTCGTTGTCGTCGGAAGGCTGAAACCGAAATATCAAAAGTCCATTCCCCGGGCGATAGAAATATTGAAATCATTTTTAGGGAAACCTTATGATTACGTGTTTTTACCGGATAATGATAAATATTATTGCAGCGAGATCATTTACTTGGCTTTTTTACGTCCTAACGGGAAATCGATTTTCAAGGCAACTCCGATGTCATTTAAAGATAAGGAGACGGGAAAAACCAGTCCCTTATGGGAAAAGCATTTCGAACGTCATAAAACCCCAATCCCGGAGGGTGTTCTTGGAACAAGCCCCGGAGAGATGTCTCGTTCCAAAGCGATAAAAATTGTACACCGTTATTTTTAAACGGAGGCCAATTCGCTCCTTGTATTTGAATTTCAATTAAAACCAATAGAGTATGGCACTTGATAAGATTCGATTAATTGCGAGTTATGAGAGAAAGATCATTCGGCGACATTTATTGTTTTGGATTTTTCTTATTTGCATTGTTTTTGGAATTGCAGGTGTACAATGGTATCTACAAGTAGATTCCCCCGTGTGGGCGGAATCTGCTTTATCTGCTACGGTGCCTTACATGAATGCATGGTTTTTCAATTTGTTACAGTCTTTGTTGGTGATCTTTGTCGGGGTGGAATTTGTCTGGCGAGATCGGCGGTTAGGTACAAATGAAACCTTTTTAAGCCGCTCCGAGACAAACGTGGAGTATATGTTTGGAAAGATATGGGGTGTAATGAAACTTTGTCTCCTATTGAATCTCGTTTCAATAGGAATAGCAATCATGATTCATTTATTATTCATGGAGACGGTAGCTTTCAATCCATTGCTTTATTTGTTTTATTTATTCACCCTGACTTTTCCGGCTTTGGTGTTTGTTTTTGGAATTTCACTGTTTACGGCAATGTTGATTCGTAACCATTATCTGGCATTATTGCTTTTGATGATCGGATTTATCGGGTGTTATTTTGCAACTCCGTGGGTGCTATATGGGACATTTGATCCATGGGCTCGTTCCCTGCCCTTGTTATTTTCTGATGCGATCGGTTTTGCCAATATCGGGATATTATTGCTACATCGCTTGGCATACTTCTCTTGTGGAATAGGCTTGATATTTTTGTCGGTGTTGTTAATGAAACGTATGGACGATAGAAGTTCTTCTTTTCGGAAAGTATTGGGAATCCTTGCGAGTGGTTTTATCCTATTGGGAATCTTTGCAGGTACATTATATTTGAATACTTACCTGAATATAAATCAACGGCGTGCAAAATTCCGGATAGCCCAGGAAAAATATACAAAAAGTGATCGAGTGCAGGTCGTCTCTAATCGTATGGTGTATAAGCAATTCGGGAACAGGTTACATGTTGAAAGTTTTTTACTTTTGGTAAATAAGAGTAAGCAATCGATAGATACTCCGATACTTTATTTGAATCCCGGATTAAGCATCGTTTCTTTAACAAGTGAAGGACAAGAGTTGTTTTATAATCGGGAAGGGCACGTGGTTGTAATAAAACGGCGAATGGAATGTGGGGAGGAATTACCTTTACGGGTAGAATACGAGGGAATAATTGATGAGGCAATTTGTTATTTGGAACTACCTGATGAAGAATATCATGATACCCGTATGGGAATTCTTCCGTTGTCAGCTGATCCGTTGGGAAATATGCCTAAAACTCGGCATGAGCTGTATAGTAACGGAGGACGCTTTGCCCATGTCGGGAATAAATATACGATTCTTTTACCCGAATGTTTGTGGTATTTATCGGCTGTGCCACCGGTAAACCTACAAATACCTTCAATGAAAGATTTCGATTTCACGGATTATCAATTAGAGGTGGAAGGGCAAGAAGGTAAGACCGTTATTTCTCAAGGCAACATGGAAAAAAATGAAAAAGGAATCAGCTATTCTAATGCCCATCCCTTGCCTCGTCTCAGTTTGTGTATAGGAGATTATGAACAAAAGACGATAACTGTTGATTCACTTTCGTTCGGGGTATATTATTTTCCAGGTCATGATTTTTGGACTGAAGGCTATAACTTATCGACAGATTCTTCGAGGTTGTTAATGTCTTATCATTTGGGGGTGTTGGAACGTCAAACCGGCAATTCACTCCCGGTAAATCGTTTATCGATAGTTGAGATGCCATTGAATTTCAGGCCTTATCTCAGACAGGGGCAATTGGGAAGTAATTTCGTACAGCCTGAATTTGTGTTTTTCCCGGAGAAGCTTTTTACTGAGTCTTATAGGTCGATAAAGGATATTTTGAAGTCATTAAAGACCAAGAGTACTCTTGATAGTGGAGTGGAAGGGGTTGCTCTTCGATCAAACGTGTTGAATCGTTTTTTCGAACCCATTTATAACATCATGCCCATGTATCAGGAATTTCGAACCACAATATATTCGGATAAGTTTCCTTGTATTGGAGATTTGATATACGAGATTCGGTTTTCCGGACAGTCTAAAGATCATTTGTCGTTAAATGAAAAGGTGAAAACTATTCAATATTGGGATGGAAAAAGTTTGCGAGGAGCATTGATGGATAGGGATAATCCGGTTGAATACATAATGCTTAAAAAGAAAAGAGAACATATCAATTCATTAATTGCGACTCGGGTAGAGATGATGTATATATGGGATTTTATCGAGGATTTTGTAAAACGTCATCCTTTTCAACGAGTTGATTTTGATGTTTTTGCTCGTGAATTTAAAGATCAATTTAACGTGAATATTGATAGTCTGTTAGAACGCTATTATGCTGATGATCGACTGCCGACTTTGTTCGTCCAAGACTTGAAAATGGAATCTTATAATGATATTCCCTTGGGGTCTTGTAAGGTGTATAATCCTTCGAATATAGATGGTGTGTTAAGGGTTGATGGGTATGATCAGAAATTACGTCGGCAGCGACCGAATTATTTTTTAATTCCGGCAAAAAGCTGTAAAGAGATTCGGGTAAGGAATTATACAATACCGAATTTTGCTGTGGAATTAGGCTTATGTTGTAATCTGCCTGATAAAATTTCTATAATCTTCAATGATAGGGAGGAAACAGAGAAGGATTGGGAAGGAATTCGGGATGTGGATAGTAGTACTTTTAGGTTACCGCCGAATGAAATTATTGTGGATAATGAGGATGTTGGCTTCCGTTTGGTGAAAAAGGATAAGCGTAAAAAATGGGGAGAGCGTTTCTTGAAAGAACAAGAGTATCAGGGCATGGAGAACGTGGGGGATGAATGGATCCTTTCAATTTTTTCTTCTTCATATGGGTATAAAATAAAAAGTGCTTACTGTAAAAAGGCCGGGATGGGGGAAGAGTATGCCGAGTGGATGGTAAAAATTAAGGAACCGGGAAAATATCGTGTTGCTGTTCATGTCCCTGAATATTTGTATGCAACTTACTTGGGGTCCTTCTTGAAAAATGCAAGGTTGTATTATCAAGTATTTTCGGAGGAAGGGGATACCTATGTAGAACTGGATTTGAACGAGGAAGCTCCGGTATGGATTGGGTTGGGAACGTATGAGTTTAGTGAGGGAAACTACTTTGTACGATTAAGTGATAAAGGTGGAACTGGTTTACAACCGGTAATAAAAACGCGAATGCTAAAAGTAAAAGGGAATTCAAATATTACTTGTTCCCAAATGATCATTGCAGATGCAGTGAAATGGATTAAAGTCGAATAATGATATGAAAAAAGCCGGTTTTCACCGGCTTTTTTCATATCATTATATTGAATTATTCGAAGTTAGCGAACTCCCCTTGTTTCAAAAATTCAACGGCAGCCTCGATGTCCTGGTACATCACCCGGTCTTGGCTGTTGAATGGTACGATCGTACGGAATTCGGCCAAGAAGTTTTCCAAATATGCCGATGTTTTCGTCGGACGTTGCATATCGATGGCTTGTGCGGCATTCATTAATTCGATAGCCAACACTCTTTCCACGTTCTCGATCACTTTCACTGTTTTGGTTGCGGCATTACCACCCATGCTGACATGATCCTCTTGCTCGTTGGATGACGGGATAGAGTCCACAGAACACGGAGAGCACAACTGCTTGTTCTTGCTGACGATAGCAGCAGCGGCGTATTGCGGGATCATGAAACCGGAATTCAAGCCGGAATTGGCAACGAGGAATTCAGGAGTTTTACGATCTCCCGCAATCAAGCGGTATACCCGTCTTTCAGAGATGCTACCCAATTCGGCGATAGCGATGCTCAAGAAATCTAATACCAGAGCTAGCGGTTCGCCGTGGAAGTTACCACCGGAAATAATCAAATCATCTTCCATGAAAATAGTCGGGTTATCGGTTACCGAGTTGATTTCCCGTTCAACGACAGATGCCACGTAAGCCACGGTATCTTTCACAGCCCCGTGTACTTGAGGCATACAACGGAAAGAGTACGGGTCTTGCACGTGAGTCTTTTCCATTTTCTGGAATTCTGAACCTTCCAGTAAGGTGCGGATATTACGAGCCGTTTCAATTTGTCCCGGATGAGGACGAGCCTCGTGGATTTGCGGTAAGAACGGATCGATGCGTCCGTCGTATGCTTCCAGTGATAAAGCCCCGATAATATCAGCATATTTTACCACTTTGAAGGCATTCAATAAAGCGTAAACTGCATGAGAACTCATGAATTGAGTACCATTCAACAAAGCTAATCCTTCTTTAGCTCCCAGTTGGATGGGCTCCCAGCCGAATTTGGCATTAATTTCTTTTGCCGGATAGATTTTATTCTTGTAGAACACCTCTCCCTCACCGATCAATGGCAAGAACAAGTTTGCCAACGGGGCCAAGTCTCCGGATGCACCCAAAGAGCCTAATTCTTTCACCACGGGAAGAACATCATGGTTGAACATATCGATAATACGTTCCACGGTCACTTGTTGTACCCCGGATTTTCCCAAAGAAAGAGCGTGAGCTTTGAGCAACAACATCAAACGGATAATATCTTTGTGTACGGGTTCTCCCAAGCTACAAGCGTGAGACATGACCAGATTAGCTTGTAACTGGCTTAAATCTTCTTGTGAGATGGAAATCTTACACAAAGAACCGAACCCGGTTGTGATTCCGTACAAAGGCTTGTCAGAAGTTGCGATTTTATGATCCAAATAAGCCTTGCAATCATTGATTAGTTTCTTGCTTTCGTCTGATAAAGCTAATTTATACTTTTTAGTTAAAATTTTTTCGATCTGCTCGAAAGTTAATTTCTCTGGGGTTATATAATGAGTCATTGGAATTTTAGATTTTAAATTTTAGATTTTAAATTGCACACACACGAGCGAGGCTTTTGCCTTGCGAGTTTGTAAAGTTTATAAGGTTCAACTTTATGAATCTTACAAACTTTATAAACTACTTCCCGCTCACGGGAATCTAACATCAAATCCGTGGTTTTTCAGCGGGCGTTGTTCTTTGCGATATAATTGCATACTTTAATTCTCGCTTTTAAGTTTGTCAACTAGACTGCAAATAGCTACACTTTCTTGTTCTCCGGAGAGCATATTTTTCAGCGTGACCACGTTATTGTTTATCTCGTTTTCACCGACTAGAGCTACATAAGGAATGCTTTTTTTGTCGGCGTAAGTCATTTGTTTTTTCATCTTGGCGGCTTCCGGGTATATTTCGGAATTGATTCCTGCATTCCGTAAGGTTTTCAGTACGGGAAGACAGAAAGCCTCTTCTTTTTCCCCGAAGTTCACGAAAAGTACACGGGTGGTTGCCTTGGAATCTTTGGGGAAGATGTCCAGTTGGTTCATCACGTCGAAGATGCGGTCGGCCCCGAAGGATATACCGACACCCGACATGTTTTTCATCCCGAAAATTCCCGTTAAATCGTCATAACGTCCTCCCCCGGTAATACTCCCGATCTCCACGTCCTTGGCTTTTACCTCGAAGATGGCTCCGGTGTAGTAACTTAAACCGCGGGCAAGTGTCAAGTCGAGTTTTATTTCCGTTTGGATATCCAGTTGATTCAAATAACGGAATACGGTAGAAAGCTCTGCAACTCCTTTTAATCCGGTTTCGCTGTCTTTCAAGACTTCTTGTAAGCGGGTCAGCTTCTCTTCGTTGGAACCTTCTAAGCGTAATATGGGTTGCAATTTTTCAATAGCCTCTTCTGACACTCCTTTTTCTCGGAGTTCAGCATTCACATTTTCAGCACCGATTTTATCCATCTTATCAATGGCAACGGTGATGTCAACCAGCTTGTCGGGGTGGCCGATCGTTTCGGCAATTCCAGCCAGCACTTTCCGGTTGTTGATCAATAGGCGTACATTTATTTTCAGTCGTTTGTACACCTCATCCACGATTTGAACCAATTCCACCTCGTTCAGCAAAGAATCACTCCCCACGACATCCACGTCACACTGGTAGAACTCGCGATAGCGTCCCTTTTGCGGGCGGTCGGCCCGCCACACAGGTTGAATCTGGTAGCGCTTGAACGGGAATGATATTTCATTTTGGTGTTGTACCACGAATCGGGCGAAAGGCACGGTCAAGTCATAACGTAGTCCCTTCTCGCAAATCTTGTTGGTCAACCGGGGAATATTACGTTCCTCCACTTCGCTATTGGTAACAGGAGCCAAGAAATCTCCGGAGTTTAGTATCTTGAAAAGTAATTTATCCCCTTCCTCGCCGTATTTTCCCATAAGGGTGGAAAGATTTTCCATTGCCGGAGTTTCCAGCGGCAAGTAACCATAGAGTTTGAATACGGATTTGATCGTATCGAATATATAATTTCTTTTCACCATAACTTCCGGTGAATAGTCTCTTGTTCCTTTCGGAATAGATGGTGTCTGTGCCATGTCTTCTTTTTTAGCTTTTATCTTAATAGTGATGCAAATATAAACGATTCTGATTTCTTTTGAAACTCTTCGGTGGAATAAATATTGATTGCTGGCGGAGTGTTGCAGAATTTTCAAAGTAAAACCATTGAAATACTTGGGATATACATGGGTAATAATCTCCCGTAGTCCTTATTTCAGACTTTCCTCCTCCTTGCTCGTGTATGCTAAAAGGGCTATGAAAGGAGGGTGAAAGGGCGTGGAATGGAACAGGGGAGATTATTACCTTGTGAAAGGGCCGGTATTGCTATGGCATTAAGCTAGCTTTGCCTGTAATTCTATAGGGATTCGATTATAAGTTCATTTAGACCACGGTGCATTCATCCTGCATTCATCTAGCATTCACCTTCGATAAAATTGATTTTTAATACGGTTATGTTTGAAATATGGGTGTATTGTGTAGTATATTTGTTATATGGAAAAATAGGTTCGGATG
This sequence comes from Butyricimonas virosa, assembly GCA_020743075.1. Taxonomy (GTDB): domain Bacteria; phylum Bacteroidota; class Bacteroidia; order Bacteroidales; family Marinifilaceae; genus Butyricimonas; species Butyricimonas virosa_A. Next base: position 13,981 of record DYVS01000215.1, read on the forward strand.
TCCCGGGAGGAGGGAGAAGGCATAGTTGAAAACAGGCGGAGATTAAAGCAAACGTGATCGAAAACTTGTATTTTTTCGACACGGGTGTGTAAAATGTAAAGAGAATCATTATTTTTGCTTTCAATAAGGAAAGGTGGCCTATGCAGGATGAGTTAATTTTGTTTCGGAAAATGCAGGAGGGGGATTGGTGTGCATTCAATTCTTTTTTCGAGTCTTACTCGGAACGGTTATACCTTTACGCGTTAGGTTTTGTCGGGAACCGGGCGGAGGCGGAAGACATCGTGCAGGACACGTTCATTTATTTGTGGGTGAATCGGGCGAAGATTACCCATTCCGGTTCTCTTTACGCTTATCTGAGTCGTTCTGTCAAGAATTCCTGTATCGATCGTAAACTTCACGCTGAGGTGGAGCAACGGTACCGGCGAGAAATGATGGTGTCCGGGGAAGAGTCAAGCGAGGATGCCGAGTATTTTGAAGAATTGTATCGACGACTGCAAGTCGTGATGGAAAACCTGCCACCCAAGTGCAAGGAGATTTTTATTCTAGGATGTGTCGAGGGGCTGAGTTACAAGGAGGTGGCCGAACAGTTAGGGGTATCCGTGAATACGGTGAAAACCCAAGTAAAGGTGGCTTACAAGAAAATCAAATCCGAATTCGGTGATCACAATAAGAATTTCATGTTGATCCTGTGTAATTCTTTTTTCAAAAAAGAGGCGGGGAAATAAGTTGTAACTTTTCTCCCGTGGAAACGGTAAAAGCTAGAAAATCTGGTTTTTATGAAGTTAAACGTGAAGCGAATATTTCATCCGGTGAGCCCGTTGATGGCCACGGCGAAAGGGGTGGCCGTACTTTTATCTTATCTGGTAGGGGCTTACCTCACGGGACATTTTCACGTGGAGTCCCGTTGGATGGGGTCCATGCTCGCGGTTATTTCCGCCATCGTTGTGTTGCAGGAAGACGTGAAGACTTCTATTCATCAAGGTGGATTACGGGTGTTTGGGACGTTTATCGGGGCCGTGATTGCCTATGTGTATCTGCTTCTTTTCCCGTTCTCTCTTCTGGGAATGATTGCCACCGTGTTTCTATTGGATATTTTATGTATGCTTTTGGGGATTCCCGACAATGGCAAGATGGCCACTATCACGTTAGTAATTATCCTGCTTATCTCCAAAATGTCGCCCTCGATCTCGCCTTTCGTGAATGGCGTCCTGCGCTTTAGTGAGGCCACGGTCGGGGCTTTGATTGGGATTGCTCTGGCGTGGGGAGTGGAGCTGATCAAGAAAAAGATAAATCACTGATCTTTCTCCGGGGAGGGGACGTTATCGTCTTTTTCTTTTCCGGGTTTCATACCTCTTTGACTTAACGGTTGTGCCCAGAAATCGATAAAATCCCATCGCCAAGCCCAATCGGCAAGGTTTATTTCCAATAAGTTTTCGTCGTCCATAGTGTCGTTTTTAAGGTAAATTCTTACCTGTAAAAATAGATTAAAGAAGAAGATCGGGGTGTGCAAAGTATATAAATCGACGGTTCAAATCGTTCAAAAGAGAGAAAAAATGACATGACAAATCGTTCGATACGGGCTTGCAGGGCATGAATCTTGTACGAAATGTACGGGTGGAGCTAATTAAAGTGGTTGTTGTACA
>DYVS01000216.1:0-5702 GCA_020743075.1 Butyricimonas virosa
CATCGAGAGAAGTTGTCCGCTCGTGTCGGGGTACATCAAATTGGGAGCCAACTCCCCCGGTTGTAAAATTGAAATCGGACGCTCCTCCAAATGCCGCATACGTTGACGATACTTATCACCGGGTAACAATGGCATATAATAACGTTCATATTCACAATAACAATGATAGTCCGTTGTAGGAATTTCCGCCAATATATATTCCGCCTTCAATTCCGGTACATCTAATTCTGCCAAACGCTGCTCCATGGTGTATTCTTGAGTACGAAAAATGAATGTCTGTTTGTAAGTAAAGTAGTTTTCCAACAGAGCCATTCCGTAAGGTTGTTTTAATAACCTGCCATTTTTTTCAGGGAAACTTTTCATGATCTGACGGAAATACTCACACTCCTGCTCTTCTGATTCATAATCCTGTTGTCTTTTAAAAACATACATTATGAAATTATTCAGCAAATCCAGCTCCACAATATCTTTCAATTCCCCAATATAAGCGGAATGAAGACGATTCACCTCACACAACCAGTTATTTACATTTCTTCTGACAGACTCAAACCGAGGGAAAAATGCCCCATAAGATCTATCTTTCTGATCTCCCTTTAAACTTCTCTTCATATTCCGCCACGTTTCCAACAAACGGTTTTTCTCATTTCCCGGCTTTATCACATGAAAATTCTGATTTTTCCACCCTACTTCTATTTCTACTCCCGCCTCCAAATAAAGACGACAGTATTCTTTACCGTCATACAAATAATAATAAGGTTGATCCTTTTCTGGGATTACCATGAAAGCAAAGCTTCCCCCAGAAGCAATAGAAGTACCGGCATAATTCACCGGTACCCCATTTTGTACTCTCACTAATTGCATATTCGAAGGTCGCTGTTCTCCCGACACTCGCCCTTTTATAACGGCAAAATCCTGGCAATAAACATACCCTACCTGCAAAATACAAAAGAGAAAATATAATAATCTAATCATGTTAATAACAAATATAAACATTACTCATGTATGGACTCATATACATTACTTCCGACGGAATTCCTGTTCCATTATATATTTCAGGCTTATCTTTTAATTTATTTGCCAATATTTCAAATAGATACAACTTATAAGTATTTCCATCACTTGTAGCCACCGCCAATTTATTTACTTTATCACTAATTGTCGGGTCCATGTAATCGGTATAATCAAGTATCAAATGTTTGATCAACACTATATTTTCTCCGCTTGGAATTGCAGATACCCCGTTATCTCGCACAACCTCTAGCTCTTTCTTATTCACTAAATCGTAATAATATAACTTATCATTAACTCCAAAATAAAGCATTTGATCCTTACGATGCATTCCAAAACAAGTTGCTCCCGATAATTCACTACTGGCCTCCACCTTTTGTATATCCGTAATTCTATTTTTCAAATAATCATTCTCAAAATTAACTAAACATTTTAAATCAAAATAGAATATTGAACGGCTAGCATCCCTTTTATCACACATAACCACGAATCCTTTACCTCCTTCCCACATTCCTTCATCCAAAAAACCGGCATAAATAGGTTCCATATCTGGATAAGCAAGAGGATACTTCGACTCCCCATCATTTTCAAAATAAGAAATAGCAGAAGCTTTCCTGTCCGACGAACAGAACTGCCCGGAATTCAAGTCAAATAACAAGGGAGACATCGTACCATTTTTTGTGAAAATACTCGATAAATTACAATTACCTTCTTTGGGGTACGACAACTTATTCACACCAAATTCCCCATCATAACTTGAATAAGTATATAACTTTCCACCATTGATAAAACCACTTTCTTCCGATCCCTCATACCATTTCTGCGGAGCAATAACCGGTGCATTTTCGAAAAACAAGGAATTAAAATCACCCACTTGTTTCATGTCTGAAATTCGTATCAATGCAACTTCCCTCTCTGAAGCCAAGAAAAAACATTTATTACCTGTTTCTATTTTATCTGACTCTTCATTCATCCATGCATATTTCCCAACATATCCTAATGACTGAGGTTTCCCTTCCATTGCTTTTCCTTGAACTCGTGATAATAAATCCGTATTCTCTTTTCCCTGCCAAAAGAAATCAAGATCCGTACTACCCGCTTTCTCTTTTAGAACATACCACCCCCTAGAATTTTGGGATTCCACCGTCAGATTAGAATAAACATATTTCGTTATTTCAGTCTCCCGATCACGATATGCAAAAATCAACTGATAGGAAGACAATGATAGTGAAACCGTATAATTCAAATCTTTCTCTAAGGACAGGGTATCTATACTCTTTTTAAAATCATTTTTATCATAACACATCCATATATAATCATATACCCGTTCTTTACCTTCAGACTGAATGGTCGGAATAATAACTAATTGCTCCATAAAAATAGCCGTGTACATACTATCAATACCCGCAACTTCTACTTGATTTAACGCATGATAGTCGTAATTTCCCTTGTCATCATAACAAGAAACACAAAGCAAGGGAAGTAATATCAATAAAAATAAATATAAATTTCTCATAACCGAATCATTTAAGGAAATACTACTTCATGACCATTTTCATCCATCAAAGGAGGATTATTTGCAGGGTCAGCGTTATACTTTTCTAATTCTTTCTTTATCTTTTGTAAGAGGAAGCGACCTTCAGGTGTCGGTTGATAACCTGTTTTAATATAAACCTTTATAAAATCATTATCCCATTTTTCACCTGTTACATCTATCATAAAACGATGTTTCACTTCCGACCAGTTTCCCAGGTATATTGAACAAGTATAATCCGTGTCTTTCCAAATTGTCGGGCGTTCCAATTTATCCGAAATTGTAATCTTCTTCACAATATTTTTAGGTACTCCCGTCCTAAAATCATCAGAAGGCAACAAGCGTAATTCTAATTTACGAGCCTCGGTCCGCAAACTTTCATCTTCACGTTTCACGACAATTTTCACTTTTATCTCATTCTGATTAGCAGGTAAAATTAATTCATTATTTTCCCCTCCAAAAGCTTCAAAATGCACCCCTTTCACAGCGGGGAACTTCATGTCCACGTAAACAGAATCCACCACTTTGTTAGGATCTTCTGCATCATAAGTATACTCCCACTCTTTTGTTACCTGCTCGAAACGGATCGTACGCGGATAATCCACCACCTCTCCTATAGACATAATTCCGATATTCAAAGTATCCTTTTGCTTCTCACTTGAAAAATAAGCAAAGGTATAAACCTCCTCCGCTGAGGAAGAAAACTGGACAAAATTTCCTCCCTTAAAATCCATATAATCTGTTGAACAACCACCGGTCAATCCCACGGCAAATGTCATTCCTAATAAATATCTCAGTTTCATTAAATTCGTATTTAACAATTATTCTTCATACTTGATTTCACCCTTGGGAATCGGTAGCACATACACGCTCGCACTTCCCGGAATATTGGACCACATGATCGTTTCGTCATTTCGCCGTTTAGACTGATAAAATGCTTGACCTTCCACGTAAAACTCTTTATGATATTCCATGGCAACAAATTGATTCTTCTGGTCTACCCCAGCATTATCCATATCCAATGACATATTACGTGCTGTCAACAATTGCTTAATCAAAGGTTGATAAACCGAAGCCTCATCGCTACACTCAATAGCAATCAAATACATTTCATACAATCGGACAAGAGGTATTTGTTCCCGTGTGGTAACCAAAGCTTCACTCTGTTTATATTTCATCAAAACGTAACGATCACCTGAATTCGAACCCTTTAATTGTTTCCATAATTTCTCATCACCACGAATATCTGTAACATCACCCTCAAATAATTTTGCAATTAAACTCTTAGTTTGTTCAACACCACCGGCACGATAAAAAAACGCTTCTGTAATATCTTCCAAATTATATACATGTATTGAAAATAGATGTTCAGAGCTAGCGATATAATCCTTATCCGTAAAATCCTGCGGTTGACTCAATTTAAACTGTTCTCCAGCCCCGGCAATCACTTTAGCCGCATATTCCGCCGCCTTTTCCTTATTCTGAATCCACAAATAGAAACGTGCTTTTACAGCCATCACCGCCCAATAATTCATCCGATTCTGACGATAAGTAAAATAATCATTTTCGATTCCTTTTTTCTCTACTTTTTCCAATAAAGCTTCTGCCTCGTTCAAGTCTTGTTCCAAAAAAGCGACATATTCAGCCCACGTATTCACGGGCATATTCTGGCGAGACACTTCTCTCGCATAAGATAAGATCTTTTTATCTGTTTGTTTTCCTGGAATCGGCCCGTATAACCGCAATAAATCCAAATGACAAAAAGCTCTTAAACCGAGTGCCTCCCCTTTGATCAAGTTATACATATCTTCCGATAAAACACCATTATCAACAAAATCCAAAAGATTATTGATATTAACAATCGTATTATAAAAGTCCGTATATACTTGATCTATCATGGATTGAACCGAACTATTTCCATAATCGTAAGCACTAATATACCCAGGCGTCTCGGAAGCATTCGTTTTCCAGTGTTGTGCCAAATATTCATTCAACTCCATCGTCAAGGTTTGCCCGTAAAGAGAACCACTCTTCAAATTAATATACACCCCTGTCAATGAATTTTTAAAACCATCCTCGGTAGAAAACATTTCTTCCTGCTCCACCCGATTTGACGGCTTCACATCCAACCAGTTACTGCATCCTGTTGTCAACAAGAGACAGCTACTAAGTATATAATATATAATCCTTTTCATATTATTATTTCATTAAAAAATTGCAGAAAGAGAAAAACTAAATCTTCGTGAAAATGGATATGCAGTACCACGTTCTTGTTTAATCGTTGATATTCGGAATAAATTATCCGTATTAAATGCTATTGACAAATGCTGCATTCCCAAATATTGCTTTATCCATTTCTGAGAAAAATCATATTTCACTTGTACACTTTGGCACTCCAACGTATTTTCTTTCTGCACGAAACGAGAAGTCATCTGCGTTGCAGTTTTATCTTTCACATCCTTGAAAAAAGTATGATCTCCCGTTTTTTTCCAACGATCTTTATACACTCTTCGGTCAACGTTATACTTCATATCCGCATTCTCTACTCGATCAATCAACGTCGAATTATAGAGATATCCCCCTAAACGGTAAGTAAACGCAAGATTCACACTAAGATCTTTCCATGTAAACATGGTATTGATATTTCCCCGGAACTTGGGATCCTGTACCCCACAAGCTTGTTTATCACGAGCATCCCAGACATAGGTCAAATCACCAAAGCGATTTACATACAATTCCTTACCAGTACTCGGATCTATTCCTAACGAGGGAACCACGTATATCGTACGTAATGCCTCACCTTCCCGGTAAAGGAAATTCGGATTGGATCCCCCCCTTGCTTCCAATTCTTCATTCTCTGCTTTCAACGCATCCGAAATTTTCACAATTTCGTTTTTTTCGTGAACCATACTAGCCGATAATGACCAGATGATATTCTTTTCCGTATTCCGAATCAAATATCCAAATGCAGATAATTCCACTCCTGTATTTCTCACCTCACCAATATTTGCCGTGTAACTGGGGAATCCATTTGCCAATGGAAGATACATCTCTGATAACAAATTATCCGTTGTGTTCCGATAATAGTCTGCCGTTAATCTTAATCGATTGCTCAAAACAGCCAATTCAAGTCCCACGTTCCACTTATCCGTTTCTTGCC
>DYVS01000217.1:0-13756 GCA_020743075.1 Butyricimonas virosa
ATAACAATGACAATAAAACTAATACCTTATTCATACAAACAACTGATTTACATACAAATGACAATAATCACCTATTTTTAAAATAACAAAAGAGAACTCAAAGGGAGCAATGCTCCCTTTGAAATTCTATCGGTTAAAACAACATACTTAATACATACTAGATGCGCCTGGCTTATTTCCTTGACCAAACTTACATTCGATATCTACAATTTCCCCGAAACCATCCTTGTGGTACAACTCCACTAATTCCATTTCCTCTAGTTCGCTATCATACTTTACTTCAAAAATATAAACCTCACCGGACTTCAAAGCCACAGCCAAATGAGCATTTAAAGTACCATAATATGAATCATAATCCTTTACAGCAAGACCTACAATTTCCGAGTTGAACTGTGGCAAAGAAGCCAGATTGATTATTCTATTTTCCCAATAATCATAGAAATGTAATTGGTCACTAGAAACAACAAGCAACCATTCATGCCAAGGGAAGAAAGCCATACATTTATAATCAACCATGATAGAAGCAGGTATTTGACCGGATTCACTGGATTCCTCAGTCAAATAGAATTTATCATTTTCCTTCCGGTAATCTAATTCATAATAGTGCCACAAATACTCTCCATTTTGGTCAAGAACTGAAAAATAGGCTGGTGAAGTATAATAATTTGCCTCGTTAGCCCAAGCATGAAAAATAAACTCACCTTCTACCCCTTTAAAAAGATCATTCTCATAATCATCTCGAAACTCCGCACACGCTCCCACGCTATTCAAGGGGTTTATCACATAATCGGTAGAATTATAACCACACTCTCCATCATTCACGATCCCGAAATAAGTATCGTTTTCATCAATACCAACGATCAGATAATTACCTTCACCTTTGTAATATGGTAATAAAGTCTTCACCTTTTTCCCGTTTAACGACGCATCTTTCAAGTAGAACCCGGAGTGCAAATCAATCGCAACGGAAAGATTAGCCATATATATGTAATTATCAGAATTCAAAAGCCACTTCCCGTCAAACGTCAGCACGGCATCCACCGGATCAAAATGATCCGGAATCCCGTCAAAAAACTCATTTTTTGCATATCCCACCGGTGTCAATTTATTTCCATCCAACTCCACCGGTCCACTCTCCTGCAACACCATAACCTCATCTTCAACCAACATCCCATGTACTGTCGGGAGAATGAAATTTTCAACCAAACGACGAGGACCTCTACCCAAATTTGGTACTATATTCATGTTTTCTCCCACATAAACAACAGTATCCCGTGACACGTCTTTACCATCAACAGTCACACTTATCTTCTGCTTTTTGGACAGGATCATGGACAACTGGGATTCATTACCGGCAGACCGCGACAATACCATCCAACCGTATTTCCAGGAAGCAATCACATCTACACTAATCTCTTTTGTAAACGTGACATTCGTTTTATTATCAGTTGCACAAAACAACAAAGTAAATTCCCCAATCTCTTCTGCCTTATAGGTATAGTTCAATTGTTCCGACAACAAAGTCTTTTCCTCTTCTTTACCCAAATACCAAGCATATGATGCATCCGGGTTTAACGAATCAATCGAAAATCGGACCTTCGGTTCAAACAGAATTTCTTCACCGGGATATAACGTGTAATCACTATCAACATTACTTACTCCATTACGATCCCAATTTTCAAAGTCATTCAAATCCTTATAATCATAGTTGCTCTTATCATCCAAGCAAGCCATGACTGACAACAGAATAAAAATATATATCAATTTTTTTTTCATACTCTATCCGTTTTTACCCAACTACAGGAATAACTATTTTATTACCATTCTCGTCTTTTAATGGAACTTTACCATTGGCTATATTCTCGGGATCATTATTATATTCCTCTACTCGACGCTTCAAACGCAGGGAATATTTCTTCAACACCAACTTATTCTTCCCATCAAACTCCACTCCATCTTTTGCCAATTCCTCCAGAAACATCGTGTATTTCGTTTCCGAATATTCACCTAGATAAATCTGCTCCGCAATATTAAAATAATTCTCAGCTCCACCATAACCACCATCCCACACGGTCCACCAATCAGGACGAATTAACTTCGAGGAAACCAAGAATATGGCACGACTGAATTCCACCTCTCCCTCTTTCACAAATTCAGTCTCGTCCACCTTCAACATCAACCGACACATTTTTTCTTTCAATACTTCGCCATCCAACAATACGATTTCAATCGTATCCTGCAATTGTCCTGCCGGGAAAACACACTTCTCTGGCAATACATACAAATCGGAAGGTAAAGTCGTAAAGTTCTTGTCAGCAGATACGGTGTACTCCCGATCCTCTCTCTCCCAAACACCATCGCATTTCATCGGAATCTTCACGTGAATCTCTCCACTAGGATAAGCTTTAAATGAATAAGTTGTACTATCTTTCGTTGCATCTGCAGCAAAATACACGTAAAGGGTATTATCGGAATATTCCATGATCCCTTTTTCACTACAAGCAGACAACACACACGCCCAAACGAACGCAAACAAAATATATTTTCTCATAATCATCACAAATTAGTTTCAACATCCGGAAGTGGTACCACAAACACATTTTCTGAAGCAAGAACAGAACCTCCATTTGCATTCGGAATATTCTTATTCAAACGTTTATAAATAAAATACGTCTGTCCTTCCCCTATCCATTCCCGACGCATATCATTAATCAATAAATCCATAAATTCATCGGGTTGCGCATTTTCAATTTTTTGTAGGGTCATATCCGTCTTTTTCAACCCGCGTCGTCCTTTTATATATGACAAATAAGATTTCGCCTTCGTCAATCCTTCCGCTCCCCGCTTGCATAAAATCTCGGCAGCAATATAGTACACCTCGCTCATCCGGATAAAAGGTACGATATGATCAGAAACTTCCATTACTCCGGCAGTTGCTCCCGAAGTCGACGCATCATACTTGGTCAATCGATAAGAATAATGTTCATTATTCATATCTTCTATCCAATATTTAAAACGATAGTCATTGCTTGTCATTATGGTCCCGTTATCCCCTTTGGATATTTCCAAATCTTCACCAAAATAATTCTTGTCCGCCTCCAAAACAGCCAAATACTTAACATTGTTTTCGTTTTCCATGCTCATAATATCCTTATTATAATCCAACAGGTCTATAACATGCAATCCGAATATCACGTCGGAATAACACTTCCGATCTCCATAATAAAATCTATCTGCCAAAGAGAAAGCTCCTTTTTGGGATGCAAAATTCATCACCTCTTTTGCTTGTTCCAAAGCCTCATCCTCTTTCTGAGCATACAAGTACACACGAGCCAACAAAGCGGTAGCCGCCCAATAATTCAGATGAAAACCCCGACGTATTAAAAATATTTTTTCACCGCTTCCCGCCAGTTCGAAGTTATTCGAACGACTAAAAGATCCTGCAGAATCATATTTCCACAATAATTGTTTCGCATCAATCAGATCCTTGGCAATCAACTCCAGACACTCATTCACCGTTTTGGGGTTAGAAATATAGGATGGGTAAGTATTCACATAAGGAATAAACTTACGATCACCCGGATTCGTCGAGGGTGCCGGGGCAAATAAACGTAACATATCAAATTGTATAAACGCCCGTAATGCCAAAGCCTCTCCCCAGATCATGGCTTTCTCATTTTCCTTCCAGGCAAATATCTCTGGATCAGCATATTCTATCTGTTGTATTATATTATTACAATTGGCCACGACATTATAAGCCTCCGTCCAGATAGAAGATAACACCGGTTTGAATTCATAATAGTCCCATGCATATTTAGCAGCACCATACTCCATTTCGTTTACACCCGGAGCTTTTTTATAATCATACACCTGCCCCAATGCATCCACGATTCCCCACGTCAAATGTTTTCCGTATAAATTCCTTGACTCCATGGTAAAGTAAACACCATTTAAAGCATGCCGGAAACCTGTGCCCGTGGAAAATAACTTCTCTTCACTAATCTCATCTTCCGGTTCCACATTCAACCATTCATTACATGACAACATAAAGAACGGTAAAACTAAATACAATAATTTATTTCTCATATTCCTGACTTACTAAAAAGTTGCACGTAAAGAAAAATTCACCGTTCTGGCAAAAGGATAACTCGTCCCTCGCTCCTGCTTGATGGAAGACAAACGGAATAATTCATTCGTACTTACTTCCAAACGCAGAGTTTTCAAAAATATTTTCCGAAGCCATAGCGGGTCAAAATCATAACTCAACGTCAAAGCATCTAAAGATAAAACATTTTCATCCTGCACAAAACGGGAAGTAGGCAACGTAACACTATTCATATCCTTTATATCTTTCAATGGAGCAATATCACCCGGTTTTTCCCATCGCTGTGTCAGCACACGTTTATCAACATTACTTCCTTGAATGTCCGCATTCTCAACATTCATGATCAACGTTTCATTGTACGTCTGTTTTCCCCATTCATAACCGAAGGAAGCAAATAACGAGAAATTCTTGTAGGTAGCATTCAAACCGAAAGACCCGCTAGCCTTAGGCTCCGAATCTCCAAGCACGACCTCTTCTGTTGCTTTCCATTTGTGACTGGCCTGTCCATTACGGTAGAGATACAACTCTTTACCGTTTGAGGGATCAATACCCAATGAACGTACGCCATAAATTGCTGTTAAAGAGGCGCCTTCCTCGTACTTCATGATCGGTTTGATAAAATCCGAATAGGTCTTACCGGCCTGAGTCCATGATAAAGTTGGTGTTTGACTCTCTTCAGCAAGTCCATAATAATCTTCCACTTGAGAATTATAAGCTTTCAAAGCATCTGAAATTTTCAGAATTTCATTCCTATTATGGTTCAGATTACCCCATAAGGCAACATTCAAATCCTTGTTTTTCATTACATCAAAACGAAACTGAATATCGAATCCCTTGTTCAACGTTTCACCCAAATTACTCTTGTAAGAAGAGAAACCGGCAGATCCCGGCAAAGTTACATCCGTGATCAAGTCAACCGTTTTATTGTAATAATAATCAAACACCAAAGAAATCCGACTATTCCAAAATTCCATATCCGTACCGACATTCAATTTATTCGTTGTCTCCCATTTCAAATCTCTATTTCCCAATGCCTTCAAACCGACTCCAAAACCGGCAATATACCAACGATCAAACGTCCGATAAACCGTTCTGGCACTGTAAGACGGAAAATTCACTTTACCGGTTTGCCCGTAAGAAGCACGAAATTTCATGCGATTGATCACCTTACTCCCATTCAAGAAAGCATAGTTATGCAAATTGACACCCGCTCCAAACGACCAGAATGGAGCCCATTTTTGATCCAAACCAAACTCAGATGAACCATCAAAACGCACAGACACGTCTGCCAGATAAATATCATTCCAAGTATAATTCGCTAAAAGCAAAAAACCGGCCAACCGACTAGCACTCTGAGATTTTGAGGGTTTATCCTTGATCTCTGCTGCATAATTAGGAGAATGATACTCTCCGGAAGGAAATCCTCGGTAATGACTGGAGGTACTTTCAGATTTGCGAGACGTGGCATTGACTACCACTGAAGCATTCAAAGCATGCGCACCAAATGATTTTGATACATACGCACCAATTTGAGCATCCCAATTCGTGGATTCCCCTTTCGTTAAATAAAGATCACCCTCCAATTCCGCTTCCTTCTGAGCTTTTGCAGTCGTGTTGGAAGAAAGAGGATCAATAAAACGTTCTTTTTTAGTAAATTCTTTCGTTATAGCAATCTGACCTTTTAAATGCAAATAATCCGTCAAGAACCATTGAGCCATCAATCGATCGATAAACACATCCCATTTCTCGTATTCAAAATTATTTAAACGAGCCTCGTACAAAGGATTATTCACTCGGGTATCCCTATGAGGTAGTGTTGAAAATTCCAATGCTCCGGAAATCAATGTTCCATTCTTGTCATAAGGACGATCATATGGTTGTAAATGAGTGTAATCGGAAAAATCACCATAAGGAGACTCTTGTGCCTCGGTATAATTATACTCGATATAATTCACCACCTGCAAATTCTTAAGCCGGTAATCCACGTGAAACCCCACGTTCATGATATCCCGGTAAGAATCCTTCATCACACCATTATTTTTATTATAAGAGAGATCAAGTCCATAACGTAAATCTGCATTCCCCCCCTCTATCGAAAAACTATGCTTATGATTAACGGAATTTCGCAAAGGAATTGACAACCAATCTGTGTTCACACCTTCCTCTACGCGCAACAATCGCTGGTTATAAGCATCCAAAGCTTGTTTCCAAGTCATATAATATTGCGGGGTATAAATCCCGGCTTTTTGCTCTATTTCTAATTTTTCCCTTGCATTAGCCAAGTTATAATCAGAAAGATCAGGCATAGAAACCGAACCTGTCAGGCTGTACGAAATAGTCACTTCACCCGGTTTCGGGGCAACAGTAGTGATCACCACAACACCATTCGCCGCACGAGAACCATACATTGCCGTAGCTGAAGCATCCTTCAATATCTGGACATTTTCAACCCGCATTGGATCCATATCATACACTTTCTGTACACTCACCTCGAAACCGTCCATGATAAAAATAGGAAGATTCGGGTTATTCTTCAAAGAAGATTTAGACAACGCATCTTTATCCAGTTCTTTCACCCCGATACCGGAACGTCCGCGTATATATATTTCAGGAATAGCATTCGGGTCCGATCCCCACTTATTGTTCTGTTGTATACGGAATGATGGATCAAATGTTGATAATGCTTGCACCACGTTCGTGGCAGATGCCTTCAATAAATCCTCCCGTTTCACGGAGATAGAACTACCGGTAAAACTCTCCTTCTTGATATTGCCATATCCAGTTACAACCACCTCGTCCATCTCTTTCACATCATCCTTCATCGTGATTACCAGCTCTTTTTCATCATTTTTTCGATCATTACTCAATTGGTGATAAACCGTTTCCATTCCGATAAACGAAAATACCAAAATCGTACTATCCAATTTCGGGATCTCGATTTTAAACTTCCCGTCTATATCTGTTATCACTCCCAATTTAGTTCCTTTGATTAATATGGTAACTCCCGGCAACGGCATTTTCTTCGTGTCAATTACCTTACCTTTGATCTGCCTGGGTTGTTCTTGCTTTTTCTCGTCTTTTGCTTGAGTAATGATAATTACATCATTCTGAATCACGTAAGACAAATGTGTATCTTTAAACAAGACTTTCAATACTTCGTCCAAAGTCGCATCTTTCACGTTTACATCACGTTTTCCATACTTCAAAACTTCCTCCATCTGATACAAAAAACGATACCCCGTTTTTTGGCTCATGTCCGTGATGGCCTCATCAATCGTAACATCTTTCAAATTCAACGTCAATCTTACCACTTGAGAGGCCGCTTCGGCCTGCAAGAAAAAGATCGACATAAACAGAAAAAGAAGGCTGCGTTTTAAAATAAATCGCATCTTTTTTAATCTTTGACCTCCATCAAAGACTTCGATTCCGTTTTTTTTCATACTTTTACATGCTTAATGATTAATAATTCTGTTTTTAATCGTTATTTAAACTCACTCTCGAGCAGAAAATAGTGCCAATGTTTTCTGCTCTTTTATATTTAAACTCATCATTTTTCTATTTTACGCACGAACACAGTCCTATCCCTTACCTCAAAATGTACCCGAGTTGCCAACTCCAGCATTCTCAATATTTCCGTGAAATCCTCGTACCGGGCCAATTCTCCGGAGAAATGATACTCTTTTACCTCTGGATTCTCCCAAAATATATCTATATTGTACCAACGCGCCAAACGAGTCATAATATTCTCCAACGAATGATTCAACAACATGAATTTCCCTTCTTTCCATGCAGAATAACGACTGGCATCAACCTTACGAACCGTGAATTTCCCTTCATCATAAACGGCTTGCTCATCCGGACGAAGTTTCACTCCCTGTTTGCCATTAAATACCCGTACCGCCCCATCATTCAAAGTCGTCTCCACAAAAGTATCATCCGGATAAGCCTGCAAATTAAACTGCGTACCCAAAACTTCCACTGACATCTTATCGTTAGCATTCACAACAAAAGGACGGGAAGCATCTTTAGTAACCACAAAAAAAGCTTCTCCCCGTAAAAAAACATCACGTTTCCCCTTACCGAATTTCACTGGGAAACGAATTTCCGAATCAGAATTCAAAAAGACTTCCGTGTTATCGGATAAAAACAACTTATACTCCCCTCCTCGAGGTACTCGGATAGTATTGTATTCCAGTACATCATCTTTCTCCATATCTCCATTTCCCTCGTAAGACACCCGACTCCCATCATTTTGGGCAACCATTCCCCCTCCCAAGGAAATCAACCGTACAGTACTATCCTGTAAAACAATCTCATTCCCTTGGGAAGTCACTAAAACAGCTTTGGCTCCTCTCATCTCCACGCAAGCCACCATCTCTACTTGTTCTACCTCCGATTTTTTCCAGAATCCCCAGTACAATCCAATTCCTACAAACAATATTACGGAAGCAACTACTCCAATCTGCCAAGACGAAAATAAAGATCTACACTTTCTTTGTCCAACCAACTGCACTCTCAAGGTATCCCAAGTATGTTCTACATCCAAACGCTTCGCATACATATCCCTAACAGAAAGATTTTCGGTCTCAAGAATACGTCGATATAAATCCTTATTTCTTGCATCCTCCTCCAGCCAAGCATTTAGTCTTTCCTCATCCTCGGGCAAGATAACTCCCATTAACTTTTTAGCTATCAAACGGGATATTTTATAATCTTTAGGACACTCTACCATACTAAACATTTATCAAATTCTATATATAGAACGATAAATTCATCTTAAAGGATGAGTGAATTTTCCACTTTTTTCAATTATTTTCCGCTAAAAACACCAAAAGAAGATAGAAGTAATCTTTTAAAACCGCACGAAGAGTATCCATAGCCTTATATTTCAAAGACTTGACAGTATTCACGGAAATACCTAAATTTTCAGAAATTTCTTTATTCTGTTTTCCTTCCAAGCTCAATTTTATAACTCGCCCACTCTGAACAGGTAAAGCATCAATAGCTTCCATTATGATCCTATAGGTTTCCTCTTCTATTAAAATATCGCGAAAAAAGTACTCATTATCAGCAGCTTTTAACTCCTGTTGAAGTGGAAGTTTTTTTCGACTTCTCAAATAATCAAAGCATTTATTTCTAACAGACACGTATAAAAATATATCTGTCATCTCTTGAAAATCATAAGTTTTCCTTTTCTCCCACAAGCGAATAAATATTTCCTGAACAAGATCCTTCGCCACATCCTCATCCTCAACAATACGACGAGCAATCATGCACATGGACAAGTAATATTTTTTGAAAAGCATTTCGTAGGCACCAATATCACCTTGACGAATGGATTCAAATAATCTATCACCATTATTTTGATTATTATCATACATGATTATTCCATTTACATCAAAAATTCTCTTGAGATAACAAAAATAGAGAAAAAAATGGGAATAACAATTATTGCACAAGTTCCTACTATTTTTATCCCGGTCAATTTTGACACATAGCAATATCGAATAGAGCCCTCCAACATTCAAATTATTCATTTGAATATCAAAGCCGCTTTACATTCAATAATTTTATTGCCAACGCCCCTCAATCACTACAGCCTACTGTTTCTCGGAAAAGAAGCCTGCCGTCGATGTAAGAGTTATCGAAGACAAGCAACTTGTCTTACTTTGAGTTATATAAAATCATGTTAAAATAATTAAGCTTGTCCTTGCGGTTCCAGATCCACCGGGAACATGGGAGCTATAGGGCCGCCCTCTGGTAAATTAATCTTCCCGTAATCCATCTCGAATCTCCGAACATTATCTTGTAACGCCAGCAACAATCGTTTTGCGTGTTCCGGGGTCAAAATAATACGGCTTTTCACTTCAGCCTTGGGCATCCCCGGCATAATACGGATAAAGTCAACAATAAACTCGGAGGAAGAATGAGAAATAATTGACAAATTCGAATAAGTTCCTTGTGCAACCTCTCGATTTAATTCAATATCAAATTGTTGTTTTTTCTCTTCCATAATAGTCCTTGGTTAATAATTTATACAAACAATAAAGGCGCCTTTCGGCGCCTCTATCTATTTTCATTTTTCCATCCTTTCGAGGTCTGCCTTAGAACCTACAATCAGACTTCTAAATTCTTTCATACCTGTTCCCACCGGTATCAAGTGACCGCAAATCACGTTTTCTTTCAAGCCTTCCAACGGATCGACTTTACCATAAATTGCAGCCTCATTCAATACCTTCGTGGTCTCCTGGAATGATGCGGCAGAAATAAAGCTGGATGTCTGCAAAGCAGCACGGGTAATACCCTGTAATACCTGAGCTGAAGTTGCGGGTACAGCATCTCTAGCCTCTACCACCTTCAAGTCTCTACGTTTCAATTGCGAATTAATATCTCTCAACATACGTACTGAGATAATCTGTCCCGGTTTCACCCGATCCGAATCACCGGCTTCCAGTACCACTTTCTTTCCGTAGATCGCATCGTTTTCTTCCATGAACTCGCTTTTGTCAACCACTTGATTTTCCAAGAATCTCGTATCTCCGGCATCTTGAATCAACACCTTACGCATCATCTGGTGTACGATGATCTCGAAATGCTTATCGTTGATCTTCACACCCTGCATCCGGTATACATCCTGTACCTCGTTCACGATATACTCCTGAACCTTGATCGGTCCCTCGATATTCAAAATATCAGTCGGGGTAATTGCACCGTCAGATAGCGGGGTTCCAGCACGTACATAATCGTTCTCCTGCACCAAAATCTGTTTTGATAAAGAAACTAAATATTTCTTCACCTCTCCGGCTTTTGATGTCACGATAATTTCACGATTACCGCGTTTGATCTTACCGTAAGTTACCTCACCATCAATTTCCGATACAACGGCCGGATTCGACGGGTTACGAGCCTCGAACAACTCGGTAACACGCGGAAGACCTCCCGTGATATCGCCTGCTTTACCAACAGCTCTCGGAATCTTGGCAATGGTACTACCGGCAACAACCTCAGCTCCTTCCTTCACGACAATGTGGGCACCTACCGGCAAGTTGTAACTCTTCACCGTGTTTCCTTCCGCATCATTGATACACAAAGCAGGCGCTTTCATCTTGTCACGGAACTCGATGATGATCATCTCCCTAAATCCGGTGGTTTCATCGGATTCTTCCTTATAGGTTTCACCCTCGATCAAGTTTTCCAACCCAACCGTACCGGAGAATTCGGTAATGATCAAAGCATTGAACGGGTCCCATTCGCAAAGCAATTCACCCTTGCTGATCTCCTGTCCATCCTTCACGAACAACTTAGCACCGTAAGGGATAGCATGAGAAATCAATATAATATTCGTATTCTTATCCAATATACGCAACTCCGTTAAACGTCCTACAACCACGTCACAGGTCGTTCCGTTATCTTGCGTGTACTCAACAGAACGCAATTCTTCATACTCAACGTAACCATCATACTTCGCTTTCAAAGAGTTTTCGCTGGAAATATTTCCCGCAGTACCTCCCACGTGGAAGGTTCTCAATGTCAACTGAGTACCCGGCTCACCGATAGACTGTGCAGCGATAACCCCGACAGCCTCACCTTTCTCAACCATACGGCTGGTAGCCAAGTTACGTCCGTAACATTTAGCACAAACCCCCTTCTTCGCCTCGCAAGTCAATACGGAACGAACTTCAACACGCTCGATCGGAGAGTTCTCGATAATATCGGCAACTACCTCCGTGATCTCATCTCCTGAGGCCACGATCAATTCACCCGTATTCGGATGATAAATATCATGCACAGAAACACGTCCTAAAATTCTCTCTGACAAAGAAGACACGATCTCTTCGTTATTCTTGATAGCTGAAATGGTAATACCTCTCAACGTACCACAATCTTCCTCGGTAATCGTGATATCGTTAGCTACGTCAACCAAACGACGAGTCAAATATCCGGCGTCAGCAGTCTTCAATGCGGTATCGGCCAAACCTTTACGAGCACCGTGAGTTGAAATAAAGTACTCCAACACCGAAAGTCCCTCTTTAAAGTTTGCCAAAATCGGGTTCTCGATAATCTGTCCCCCGGTAGCACCTGATTTCTGCGGTTTTGCCATCAATCCACGCATACCTCCCAACTGACGAATCTGCTCACGAGATCCACGGGCTCCGGAATCCAACATCATGTAGATAGAATTGAATCCTTGGTCGTCCGCTGCCAACTGTTTCATCAACGTAGCCGTCAAGTTTGCATTCACGTGGGTCCAAATATCAATAATCTGGTTATATCTTTCATTATTGGTAATGAATCCCATGTTATAGTTCGCCATCACCTCCTCTACTTGATCATATCCTTCCTGTAACAAATCTTGTTTGTTCTCCGGAACGATAACGTCTCCCAAGTTGAAAGACAAACCTCCTTCAAATGCTTTACGATAACCTAAATCCTTAATATCATCCAAGAATTTAGCCGTCACGTCCACACCGCAACGTTTGAACACGTCACCAATGATGTCACGCAAAGCTTTCTTCGTGATCAACGTATTGATGTACGGATAATTTTTCGGAGTAAATTGATTCAAGATCACGCGACCAACGGTCGTTTTGATCATATGTCTAATCGGTTGACCATCCTTATCTACGTCATCGATCTTCACCTCAATTTCAGCGTGCAAGTCTACAGCTTTCTCGTTGAAAGCGATAATCACTTCCTCTGGAGAATAAAATCTCAGACCTTCACCCTTCACGCCCTTTCTCGGTTTTGTGATATAGTACAAACCGAGTACCATATCCTGAGAAGGCACCGTGATAGGAGCACCGTTAGCCGGGTTCAAAATGTTATGAGAACACAACATCAAAATCTGAGCTTCCAGTACAGCTTCGTTACCTAATGGTAAGTGTACAGCCATCTGGTCACCGTCGAAGTCGGCGTTGAATCCGGTACAAGCCAGCGGGTGCAAACGAATTGCCTTACCCTCGATCAATTTCGGCTGGAATGCTTGAATACCCAAACGGTGCAAGGTCGGAGCACGGTTTAACAATACCGGGTGACCTTTCAACACGTTTTCAAGAATATCCCAAACAATCGGATCACGACGATCCACAATCTTTTTGGCACTCTTCACCGTCTTCACAATACCACGCTCTATCAACTTACGGATGATGAACGGCATATACAATTCAGCCGCCATGTCTTTCGGAAGACCACACTCATGCATCTTCAAGTCCGGACCGACAACGATTACCGAACGTGCAGAGTAGTCAACACGCTTACCCAACAAGTTTTGACGGAAACGTCCTTGTTTACCTTTCAAACTGTCGGAAAGAGACTTTAACGGTCTGTTATTTTCAATCTTAACTGCGTTGGATTTACGAGAGTTATCGAATAATGAATCTACAGCCTCCTGTAACATACGTTTTTCATTACGCAAGATTACATCCGGAGCCTTGATCTCGATCAATCTCTTCAAACGATTATTACGGATAATCACCCGTCTGTACAAATCGTTCAAATCGGAAGTTGCAAAACGACCTCCATCCAACGGAACCAACGGACGCAGTTCAGGCGGTATCACAGACAACACCTTCACGATCATCCATTCCGGTTTATTAATTTCTTTACTTTCACGGAAAGCCTCTACGACTTGAAGACGTTTCAACGCTTCGT
>DYVS01000218.1:0-28724 GCA_020743075.1 Butyricimonas virosa
TCATTTACATCAACAAAAGCAAGAATATTATACGTGGCATCCTCCACGTTATCCATAGCATGTTTTGCCATGATACCGTATTCATCGCTACCACATATAATTACGTTCTTTTTAGTACGTTCGGCACCAATATACTGCGCAAACACTTTCTTCACGATCACCCGGCTCATAACCATTAAACTGGTTAGAAGAACATACTCCGTGAGTAAAACGGAAACCGGTATAAAAAGATAATCATACAACAAGAAAAACACGCCACTCCCCAAAAGAAGGGCAATCTCCCCTGCCGTCAACACGTAATAGATGCGCAAAGCATCCTCCGTTCCAGTGAAACGTACTATTCCGGAATAAGTATGTCCCAACAAAAAACTGATTACCCGGATACCCACAATTACAAGAGCCCCGGTCAAAACAAAATCCAATCTCATCCGGTCAATCTGAAAATTGACCCAAATCAGATAGGCAACGCTAACTGCCATAATAGCAAGAGCTACGTCAATCAAAAATACAATCCATCGAGGAGTGTACGAGAATGAACGCAATGTCCTCATTCTATTCAGACCATTTGTGATAAGTGCAACCATAATTTTTTAATATAAAAATAAAACCTTCACGGGATAAACCTCCTAAAAGGTGGACACCTGCAAAGGTAATAGTAATAATATTAAAAAAAAAATTTTTAGTAGGCCTTCAAAATATTAACCTCATCTTCAGTTAGGAAACGCCAGTGACCCCTAGGTAAATTTTTCTTCGTGATCCCAGCAAAAAAGACACGGTCCAAACGAAGAATCTGATACCCCAAATGCTCGAAAATCCTCCGGACAATACGATTTCTACCGGAATGAATTTCAATCCCCACCTGTGTACGATCATCTTCTGCCACTCTCACGTCATCCGCCTGGATAAAACCATCCTCCAAATCGATTCCCTTACGAATAGCCTCCAAATCGCCCGTTTGAACCACCTTATCCAAGAACACGTGATATATCTTTTTCTGGTTATACTTCGGGTGGGTCAATTTTTTTGCCAGATCGCCATCATTCGTGAAAAGCAACACTCCCGTGGTCTGGCGGTCAAGTCGTCCGATCGGGTACACGCGCTCTTTACAAGCTCCCTCGATCAAGGCCATCACGGTTCTACGTTCCAAAGGATCTTCCACGGTCGTCACGTAATCTTTCGGCTTATTCAACACCAAGTATACTTTACGTTCGGGAGTAATCACTTGATCATCTACCTCCACTCGATCCGTACGCTTTACTTTTACCCCAACTTGTTGCACAACTTCCCCGTTTACTTTCACCCGACCGGCTGTAATCAACACATCTGCATCACGACGTGAACACACCCCGCCTTTAGCGATATAACGGTTCAAACGTAATTCTGTCTCCTGCCCCTCATTCTTCTTACGATATTCAATTTGTTTTTTCTTACTATACACACTTTTGGGAGCACTATCCCCATCTTCCCGACGGGTAAACACTTTTCTTGCCGGACGATCAGAATAACGATCCCGACGATCATCCCCCTCTCTGCGATCCCGACGATCGCCACGATACCCTTCTCTACGTCCTCTGTCCTCACGGGAACCTCTTTCCCGCCGTCCTTCTTCACGGCGATCATTACGCTCCCTGTTTTGATAACGGTTATCTCGTCTTTCTACATTTTCATCCCGATCTTGAGGCCGCCTTTCACGACGTTCTCCACGATCGGAAAAACGATTGTTATCCCTGTTACCTCTCTCGTACGATCTTCTGTTATCCCGATTCTCGTAACGATTATTCTCCCGCTCCCCTCTTTCACGGTTTCTGTCTGAATCCCGGTAATAACGATTCCCGTTATCTCGATCTCCCAAACCCTCGTTACGCTCTCTCTCCCGTTCTTTGTTCAAATCACGGATATACCCATATCCTTGTTCCCGTCTCGGTCTGTCCGTGTTGAAACGGTTAGGTCTTCTTGTTTCGCTTTCTCCACCTTCACGGTTTTCAAAACGCGGTGTTCTACCCCGACGATTCTCATCACGATTCTCGATCGGCCTTGTAATTCTAGGTCTTTTAGTCTCCCTATTCATATACTTACGTATAAATTTTTGATTTTAAATTTATGATTCTTGCTTATAGCCCTCATCGGCCTATTCTATTGATTGAAGATATGCATCATTCTTCATACCTTCTTATTTATTCATTTTCAATTCTACATTTTCAACTTTCAATTATTTCGGTGCCGCCCGATATACAAATAACGCCACCACAGCAAATAACATATTCGGTATCCATACCGCTAATAACGGACTCATGCCTCCATTGGTTGCAAAAACCGTGGAAAATTGCATAAATAATATGTACGAGAAACTGATTAACAATCCTAATCCCAAATGGAACCCCATTCCCCCACGAATCTTACGGGAAGCGATACATACTCCGATTAACGTCAATATAAATGTAGCGAACGCTCCCGAAAACATCTTGTACTTTTCAATCTGGAACTCAACCACGTTACTACTTCCCCGCAATTTTTGTCGGGCAATGTATTCATCCAGTTCTGGTAATGTCAAGCGTTCTTTAATTTTTTTGGGGTCCTCGGAGAATTCCGCCGCACTAAAATTTAATAGCGTATCAATAGTTTGTCCCGTCGTGTAAGTCTCCTTGATCCCGTCAAATTCCCGCAATGTCCAGTTATTAATCCGCCATTTCTCAAGTTCTTTATTCCATGAAATAGATTTTGCGGTCAACTTACTAACCAACGTATCCTCCCGAAATACCTCGTAGGTAAAATCATTACCCCGACTGGAATACACATTAAAACTCGACATATAAATAAAAACCCCCGGTGCAATCTGCCGGTGAATATTCTCCTCCTTGTTACTATACTTTTTCCAAATATATTGCTCGGAAAACTCGATCCGTTTCTTGTTGGCATTCGGAATAATAAAAGCACTCAAAAGAAGTGACAAACAGGCAATCACCCCAGCCGATATCATGTATGGCCGGACCATTCTCCGGAAACTGATACCCGTACTTAAAATAGCAATAATCTCACTATTATAAGCCATCTTAGAGGTAAAGAAAATAACAGAAATAAAAGTAAACAAAGAGGAAAACACGTTTGCGAAATAAGGCACGAAATTCAAGTAATAATCAAATATGATCGCCTTCACAGGTGCCTCGTTCTCGATAAATTTCTCCAATCTCTCCGAAAGGTCGAAAACCACAACTATACTCAAGATCAGTACCATCGAAAAGAAAAAGGTACCTAGGAACTTCCGGATAATATATAAGTCTAATTTCTTCATTTTATGCTAGTTGCTTCTCAGCACTACAATCTTCGTGTAACTTTTTTTATCGTGCTCTCTTTCCACGTCACGAAATCTCCTTCCAATATATGTTTACGAGCTTCACGTACTAACCACAAATAAAACGACAAATTATGGATCGAGCAAATTTGTAGCCCTAAAATTTCATCCGCTTTAATTAAATGTCGCAAATACGCTTTCGAGTAATCATTATCAACAAAACTCAACCCAGCCGGATCAATACGACTGAAATCCTTCTCCCACTTCTTGTTCTTTATATTGATCACGCCCTCCGTGGTAAACAACATACCATTTCTCCCATTCCGGGTCGGCATCACGCAATCAAACATATCCACGCCTAAAGAGATTGCCTCCAAAATATTCTCCGGAGTTCCGACACCCATCAAATAACGGGGCTTATCCTGCGGTAAAATCCGGTTTACGACTTGGATCATCTCGTACATGACCTCAGCCTCTTCCCCGACAGCCAATCCCCCGATAGCATATCCTTCTCGATCAAGAGCAACAGCGTGTTCCGCTGCCTTTTCCCGTAAATCCCGGAAAGTACATCCTTGCACGATCGGAAAAAGCGACTGGTGATAACCGTACAATGGCTCCGTGGAATCAAGTCGTTTCACGCATCGTTCCAACCAACGCTGGGTCAATTCCAATGAATTTTTCGCATAACCGTATTCACTCTGCCCCGGGGGACATTCATCAAATGCCATAATAATATCAGCCCCTATCTTACGCTGAATATCCATGACATTTTCAGGAGTAAACAGGTGTTTCGAACCATCAATATGAGAACGGAACACGACCCCCTCTTCCGTGATTTTCCGACAATCTCCCAAAGAAAAAACTTGAAAACCACCACTATCCGTAAGGATCGGACGATCCCATGAATTAAATTTGTGTAGTCCCCCTGCCTCTTCCAACACCTCTGTACCCGGTCGCAAATATAAATGATACGTGTTGCCCAAAATGATCTGGGCCTTAATATCTTCTTTCAACTCTCTCGCATGCACGGCTTTCACGGTTCCCACCGTACCCACCGGCATAAAGATAGGAGTTTCAATATTCCCATGATCCGTGGTTAACACACCACATCGTGCATCACTGTTTTTGTCTTTCGCTAAAAGGGTATATTTCATCTAATCATGATTTTGAGCGCACAAAGATAGGAATAATTAAATCTAAAATCATAAATCTAAAATTATTTATATCTTTGGTCCAAATTAAAAAAACAAAAAATAATTGTCATGAGGATGTTTTACAAGTTAATTGTATGTATGTTTATCGTGGGGTTTGCCCTACCCGGAAACGCTCAAAACAAGGGCAAAAAATTCACTCTGGAAGATTTTAACTTGACCTACACGTTCAGGACACAAGGTGTTTCAGGTCTTCGTTCGCTAAATGACGGGGAACACTATACCGTGTTGGAAAACAATGGTAAAAAGCTAGTCATGTATAGTTACAAGACCGGGAAAGCCGTAAACACGTTGCTGGACTTAAACGATCCCAAGTACAAGGCTGTCCAGACCATCCAAAATTATGAATTCAGTCCGGAAGAAGACCGGATATTGATCTGCACGAACATAAATCCTATCTATCGTCGCTCATTCACGGCAGATTATTTCGTGTTCGATTTTAAAAACAAGGAATTAAAACCTTTATCGGAAGGTGGTTCTCAACGTCTGGCAACCTTCTCTCCCAGCGGGACGAAAGTGGCATTCGTGAGAGATAACAATATCTTTATCGCGGATTTACGCTTCGGTTCCGAAATACAGATCACCTTTGACGGTAAATTTAATGAAATCATTAACGGGGCTCCCGATTGGGTGTATGAAGAGGAATTCGGATTCAACAAAGCTTTCGAGTGGGCTCCCGACGGATCAGCTATCGCATTCATCAAATTTGACGAATCAGCCGTGAAAACTTACCACATGAATATGTTCAGAGGACAATATCCGGCACACGAACAAAATGCCCTCTATCCCTCGAACTATTCTTATAAATACCCGAAAGCCGGAGAAGCCAATTCTATCGTGAGCGTTCATGTTTATGACATTAAAGATCGTGTCACCACCCCAATGAACATTGGTGAAGAAACAGATATTTACATACCCCGTATCAAATGGACAAAAGATCCGAAAAGATTAGCCATCATGAAACTAAACCGTTTCCAGAATCAACTGGAAATCCTGTTGGCCAATGCCCGTGTGGGAAGTACAACCGTGCTTTATCGGGAAGAAAATAAATATTATATCGCAGAAAGCAACTTGGACAACTTAATCTTCATGGAAGACGGGCAACATTTCATCATGAGTAGTGAAAAAAGTGGTTATTCTCATCTTTATTTGTATGCCATGAGCAGTAAAGAAATTCAGCCGATCACTTCCGGAAAATACGACGTGGTTGACTTCTACGGGTACGATCCGGTAAAAAAACTTTACTATTATGCTTCTCATGAAGAATCTCCTCTGGAAAAATACATCTACTCCATTGATTTGAAGGGCAAAAAGAAAAAACTTACCCCGACAAAAGGATGGAATGAAGCAGAATTCAGTAAATCATTCAAATACTATATTAATATAGTATCTAACGCAGATATGCCTCACGTGTACACCTTGTACGCAGCAAACGGTAAAGCAGTCCGCACGCTGGAAGACAATACCGCATTGAAAATCAAACTGGAAGATTACGCTGTTGCTAAAAAAGAATTTATCCAAATCCCGGCAGCAGATGGAACCACGATGTTAAACGCATGGCTCATGAAACCCGTGGATTTTGACGCATCAAAAGCTTACCCGTTACTAATCATCCAATACAGTGGTCCAAATTCTCAGCAAGTAAGCAATAGCTGGGGTATGGACTGGACACAATACCTCGCACAAGAAGGTTATATCGTGGCTTGTATTGACCCTCGCGGAACTGCAGCCAGAGGGGAAGAATTCCGTAAATGTACCTATATGCAACTCGGTAAAATCGAGAGTGACGATATGATCGCCGCGGCCAAATGGCTTGCCGGACAATCTTACATCGATGCTAAAAAAGTAGGTATCTGGGGTTGGAGTTTTGGCGGATTCATGTCATCACTTTGCCTTATGAAAGGAAATGACGTGTTCTCCACGGCCATCGCAGTCGCTCCTGTTACACACTGGGGCTTCTACGATTCCATCTACACGGAACGCTTCATGAGACGCCCGCAGGATAATCCTTCCGGCTACAATGACAACTCCCCGATTAATTGGGTAAAACACTTAAAAGGAAATTTGTTGTTATGTCACGGAACCGCAGATGATAACGTACACGTGCAAAACACCTACGAACTATCAGAAGCTCTCGTGCAGGCAAACAAACAATTTGATATGCAGATTTACACCAACCGTAACCATAGCATATATGGCGGTTACACCCGATTACAACTGTATACCAAATTCGTGAACTATTTAAATCAACACTTGAAATAAAATTTCAAAAGTTGATTCTAGTTTCAGGTTGAAACAAAAAAACAGATAAGTTGTGATTGAGTCACAACTTATCTGTTTTTTTTATATCTTGCAAACGATAGAAATAAACATGATCTCAGTGTAATTACCTTCGGGATAATTTAGCTGAAATCTTAAATCATAAATTTAAAAATAAAAACGTTATGAGTAAATGTATCTGTACGTTAGAGCCCAAGGCCATTTGGGAAAACTTTTATAAACTAACACAAGTTCCACGTCCGTCAAACCATGAAGAAAAAGCCAGAGAATTCGTTATGAATTGGGCAAAAGAGAACGGAATCCATGCTGAAATGGACGAGGCAAACAATATATTATTGAGCAAACCGGCAACCCCGGGTATGGAAAACCGCAAGGGAGTTATCCTGCAAGGTCACCTGGATATGGTTCCTCAAAAGAATGAAGACAAACAACATGATTTCACCAAAGACCCGATTTCTGCGTATATCGACGGGGAATGGGTAACCGCAGACGGCACCACCCTTGGAGCTGACAACGGTATCGGTGTTGCCACCGGAATGGCTATTTTATTATCAAAGGATATTCCTCACGGTCCGGTTGAAGTGCTAATCACGGCTACTGAAGAAACCGGAATGGATGGAGCAAACGGCATCCGCCATAACTGGTTAAAAGGAGACATCTTATTGAATCTTGACTCTGAAACAGAAGGCGAATTGTATGTAGGTTGTGCCGGTGGTATTGATGGTGAAATTGGCTTCGACTATACCCCCGAAGCTGTTCCCGCAGGACACAAAGCATTCCAATTATCACTGAAAGGCTTAAAAGGAGGTCACTCCGGAATGGATATTAACTTAGGTAGAGGAAATGCCAATAAATTATATTTCCGTTTCTTGAAAGCAGTCAGCAAAGAGCTGGATCTTCGTCTTTCTTCCGTATCCGGCGGAAACATGAGAAATGCCATCCCGCGTGAAGCATTCGGCATCGTGACTGTTCCGGC
This sequence comes from Butyricimonas virosa, assembly GCA_020743075.1. Taxonomy (GTDB): domain Bacteria; phylum Bacteroidota; class Bacteroidia; order Bacteroidales; family Marinifilaceae; genus Butyricimonas; species Butyricimonas virosa_A. The sequence goes on from DYVS01000218.1 coordinate 7,757, forward strand.
TGCCAATGCTGACAAATTCCTGACTAAAGTAAAAGAATACGAGGGAATATTCAAAGCTGAATTAAGCGCTAAAGAACCGAATCTCACTTTCTTTGCCGAAGAAACCGCTCTTCCGCAGAACGTGATGCCGGTAAAGGTACAATACAATCTGATCAACGCAATCAAGGCTTGCCCGAACGGCGCCATGAGAATGATTGATTCCATGCCGGACACGGTTGAAACCTCCAACAACTTGGCTATCGTGAAAGGTGGTGAAGGAAAAATCGAAATATACATGTTGATGCGTTCTTCTGTTGAAACAGCAAAAATGTCTTTGGCTCAAGTGGTAGCATCTGTATTCGAACTGGCAGAAGCAAACAAAATCAACTTCACCGGAGAATACCCGGGCTGGAAACCGAATCCGGACTCAGCTATCCGCAAAGAAATGGAAGAAGTTTACATGAAATTATACGGCAAGAAACCGGCAATTATGGCCATCCATGCCGGATTGGAATGTGGTATCCTAGGATCTGCCTACCCGCATTGGGACATGATTTCCTTTGGACCAACCATCAGTTCTCCTCACTCTCCGGACGAAAAAGTGAACATTGAATCCGTAAGTAAGTTCTGGGAATTCTTGAAAGCTACTTTAGCTGCAATTCCTACAAAATAATAAAAAAAATAGACTCCGATGACATTATCGGAGTCTATTTTTTTCTTCTTTTCGGGAAAAGAAGAAAAAGCCGGATCCCCCAAATAAATCAAGTGTTGCCGATACGTAAAACACTAGAAATTGTTTCAATTTTCCCTCACTTTCAAGCCATTTACTCTATTTTTAAATATTTTAACCACATCGTATTGTTTTCTGTATTATCTTTGTATGGAAAATTCATATTATTAAAACATGACTTTAAAGAAATTGACGTTACCGGAACTCTTGAAAAATAGCTGTTCCAAGTTTTCAAAAAATTTATCTTTAAATTTTGTCGCAAGCGGAAAAAAAACTTACCAAGATTTATATAACGAAGTCGTATCTATTGCCAACCATTTACTGCATTTAGGTGTAAAGAAAGGAGACAAAGTTGCCATTTTAAGTGCTAATATGCCAAACTGGGGTATTACCCAATTTGCTATCGCAAACATTGGAGCTATTGCCGTACCTGTCTTACCGGGCTTCTGTTCTACAGAACTCCAGAATATACTGGAACACGCAGAGGTTAAAGTGATCTTTGTTTCTCGCTTACTGGCAAAATGTTTGGAAGGAGTAAAAACACCGTTCCTTGAGCATAAAATCTTGATCAATAACTTTTCAACTATCCCGGAAGGATGTTACCAACCGGAAGAATTGGATAAATTGGTTCCGGATATTAGTTTGAATAACACAACTCCTCTTCCTGAAGTTTCAATTGAAGAAGAGGACATTGCATCAATCATTTATACCTCCGGTACAACAGGATTCTCAAAAGGAGTGGTCTTAACACACAAAAACTTGGTATGGGATGCACGTCAGTGTCATACCATCCAACCCGTGGATGAAACTTATCGTTTCTTGAGTATTCTACCGATGGCACATACTTACGAGAATACGCTGGGATTATTGTTACCCTTGATGTTCGGAGCACAGGTGTATTACTTGGACCGGGTGCCGACCACGAAACTACTTGTTCCGGCGATGCAGAAAATCCGTCCTACTGTAGTTTTATCCGTGCCATTGATTATCGAGAAAATCTACAAGTCGCAAGTGCTACCTAAATTCACTAGCTCGAAATTGATGAGCAAGCTCTACCAATTCGCCCCTGCTCGTAAATTATTCAACCGATTGGCAGGAAAGAAACTAATGGAAACCTTTGGTGGGGAATTAAAATTTTTCGGAATCGGAGGTTCTAAACTGGATGGAACCGTGGAGCAATTCCTTCGGGAAGCTAAATTCCCTTATGCTATCGGTTACGGGCTTACCGAAACAGCACCCATGGCTGCGGGTTCCAACCCATCACAGACCTTCCTTCAAGGAGTAGGTCCCGTCATGGAAGGCGTACAAATTAAAATCAACGATCCAGACAAGAGCGGACAAGGTGAAATCTGGATCAAAGGTCCTAACGTGATGAAAGGATACTACAAACGTCCGGAACTCACGGCAGAAACCTTCACTGAAGACGGTTGGTTCAAAACTGGAGATTTGGGTTCTTTTGACAAGAAGAACAGATTAGCTATCCGCGGAAGAATCAAAACCATGATTCTCGGTGCATCCGGAGAAAACATCTACCCGGAAGAAATCGAATCTATCATTAATAACTTCCGTTTTGTGAACGAATCCTTGGTAGTGGAAAATAGTGGTAAACTGGTTGCCATGGTTCATTTCAACATGGAAGAACTTGAAAAACAGTACCAGAAATTAAAAGACCAAGCGGGAAACTACAAAGAAAAAATCAACGATTATATTGAAGAACAAAAACAAGAATTACGGGATTACGTGAATGCCCGGGTGAATAACTTCTCAAAACTACAGCTCGTACTCGTACAACACGAACCTTTTGAAAAGACACCTACTCATAAGATCAAACGTTTCTTGTATTGCAAATAATAAAAAATCGGGTTCTTAAAAACCCGATTTTTTATTTCTATCATTTTATTTGAAAGTCCAGTAAACATTCCCCGTCTAAAAGACCCCGAAGGCGATCCCCGATAGACAAGTTCCTTTGTCGAAAAACTCCCCCACAAAACAAGAAATCTCCTATTTTCAACATATAATACTCAGACATTACGGCAAGTGTCTTCTCCGGTTTTTGCGAAATCTCACCAACTTTACCTGTGAGAACACTTTCCCCATTCAATTCAAATGAAAAAATCATATCTTCCAGCGAGACACCCGCCAATGATTTCATCGAAGAAATTGCAGCCGAAGAATCAAAAGCCATCGCAGCCGAGGGAGATAACGAAGTCGCCAGCAATTCTCTTTCCAGATTATCCGCATAAAAACGAATTCCAACCCCAACCTCCTCGTAATACCGCTCGGCAAAACGTTCGGCCACGTGTTTTCCGATCTTCCCGATCCGTAATACTATTTGCGGCACACAACTCAACTCCGTGGCAAAAGCCGGAATATAGAAATCATCATTGTTTCGCAGGAGGGCATTGTCGCCAATGACATTATAGGCTACCTCACCCGCCTCATTATACTCCGCACAAAGTAATTTCATTTCTACAATCCAAAATTTAGAATCAAACTTTCAATTATCACAGAATCACCAATTCATCCAAAGCCCGTTTCGGTACATGATGCGATCCGTCCGTTTCCCGCCAATACTTGTAATCACCGTCTTTCATCTCTTCCAACACCACCGTTTCTTTCGGTTTACCCAATGCGATAACATACATGATCTTCAAATGCTCCGGTAATTGCAATACCTCACGCAAAGACTCGTTCTTAAAAGCCTTAATAATACAACCACCATACCCTTTCTCCACGGCTCCCAACAATATAGTCTGTGCTTGAATCCCGTCATCACACAAACAGTTCTCCACGATAGAAGTATCCAACAATTGAATCAGATAAGCTGCCGGACGTTCTCCCTCTTCCGGACCATCCCAATCTTTTAGATAACCTGCCCATGCTAAATTAGGAAACACCTTGTCACACAAATCAACATCTGCCACCACCTTATACTTCAACGCCTGCGCATTTCTTCCCGATGCACAATACCGAGTCAGCCCAACCAATTCCGTCAATTCCTCCCGTGAGATCCGAACATCCTGAACAAAACGACGGTAACTTCTATTTTTTAATAACAGTTCTTTCAGCATAAATCTATATTGAATCTAATGATTAAATTGTAAATTTGTTCCGAAACAAAAATAGTAATAAAATATGAATTCGTTTCTCCATCTCCTAGCAAAAGATCTGATTCAGAAATACAGCTATAATTTTGACAACCTGACCATTCTGTTCCCGAACAAACGAGCCGGCTTATTCTTGGCTCAAGAACTGGCCCAACTGATTGATCGTCCCGTGTGGATGCCGGAGATACTGACGTTGAGCGAATTCATAGAACGCCAAACCGGACTGAAAAAAGCCGAAGAACTGACTCTTATCATCAAACTTTACAAAACCTATCAAGAGTACGCCGGAACGACCGAACGTTTTGACGATTTCTATTTTTGGGGCAATATGTTACTTGGCGATTTTGATGACATTGATAAATATCTCGTGGATGCGAAAGATCTCTTTTCAAATATCACGGCATTAAAAGAAATTGAATCTGCCTTCCCCTACCTTACCCCGGAACAGGTGGAGTTTATTCAAAGTTTCTGGCGAAGTTTCAACTCGGAAAAATACAGCCGGGAACAACAGGAATTCTTGAACGTGTGGGATAAACTCTACCCAACCTACACCCGTTTCAAGGCAAAACTACTCGCTGAAAACCTGTGTTACGAAGGAATGGGACAACGTCTGTTCTGCGAACAACTCTCCAAACATCACACCGATCACCAACTGATATTTGCCGGATTCAATGCCTTGAATCAATGCGAGAAACGGATATTTTCCTATTTTCGGGACAATCGACAAGCCCTCTTTTACTGGGATTATGACCTGTACTATTCGGCAAACGACAACCACGAAGCGGGCCTCTATATCCGAGAGAACATGAAACTGTTCCCCAATGCCCTCGGATTGGAACATTTCAACAACTTCCGATACAACGACAAAACCATCGAGTACATCTCTGTTCCCTCAACCATCGGACAGGCAAAACTAATCCCGACACTAATCGAACAGATCCATCCGGAACGGCAAAATTCATACACGGACACGGCCATCGTTCTTTGCGACGAAAGCCTGCTCACCCCGGTTATTCACTCCATTCCCGACACGATCGACAAAATCAACATCACGATGGGATACCCGGCGCAGAACACGTCTGTTGCCGCCTTAATTGCCATGCTGGGAGATTTAAAGCACTATGCCAAGAAAGAGGGAGAAATGACCCATTATTACTACAAACCGGTCATTGCCCTGTTGAACCATAAACTGATAAAAAGTTCCTGTTCGGAAGATATTCCCAAGATCACGAATTACATCAACACGAATAACATCGTGTACGTGGCAGAAAAAAGTCTTCAATTCAGCGACATCACACGGGCCATATTCTCCTCGTCGGAAGAGAACTTACTCGATTACCTGTTGCGCATTTTGAAGCAACTGATTACTTCCATACAACCCGAAGGCCATGAAAGCCTAGCCATCGAAAAGGAATTTCTATTCACGATTTTCACGACGATTCAAGGCATAAAAAACACCTTTATCGAAGAAAATATTATCCCGGACAACAAGTTTTATCTGCAAATTATTCACAAGATATTACAAGGTGTGTCCATCCCATTCTCCGGAGAACCGCTGGAAGGCATGCAGATCATGGGATTGATGGAAACCCGTATGCTGGATTTCAAAAACCTGATTATCCTGTCTGCCAACGAGGGGATTCTGCCCAAAGGCGGACACGCCTCGTCATTTATCCCCTACAACCTGCGACTGGGATTCGGACTACCTACCCCGGAACATATGGATGCCCTTTTCGCCTATTACTTTTACCGTCTCTTGCAACGGGCTAAAAACATCAAACTGTTATACACGGATGTCACGAAAGGCATGAATAGCGGTGAGATGAGTCGTTTCCTTTACCAGATAAAATACGAATCGGGATTACCCATCCGGGAAATCCATTTCCAAAACAGAATATCGGTTCAAGACAACCCCACCATTTCCATCCCTAAAAATCCATCGATTCTGGAGCAACTGAAAAGTTACACGGATGAAAACGAGCGGGGAATCTCGCCATCCGCACTCAACACGTACATGGAATGTCACTTGAAATTTTATTTCAAATACATCGCCCGGATCAAAGAGAAAGAAGAGATGGCCGAAGAACTGGATCACCGCCTGTTGGGGACTATTTTCCATCAAAGTACACAATCTCTCTACCAAACTTTCCCCGATGGGCAGATCACAGCAGAAGGCCTCGACGCCTTGATGAAAAACGATTCACTGATTGAACAACATATCCAGGCTGCCTACGAGAAGTTATATGACACAACCGTATCCAAAATGCTGGAAAGCGGGGCTAATGACCTTGTACTATCTGTCGTGAAAAAGTACGTGAAGAAGGTTTTCGAATTTGATAAAACGTTATGCCCTTTCCACATCATTTCCATGGAAAGAAAATATCGTATGCCCGTCACGATTTCTGCTTTTGATCATCCCACCGTGATCTACGTGGAAGGAGACATCGACCGGGTTGACCGGGTAGCCCAAGGAACCCGAGTCATAGACTATAAAACCGGAGCCGACAAAACCGATCTTAAAAACCTGCCGTCCATCTTTGATTCAAACAACAAACAACGAAATAAAGCGGCTTTCCAAACCTTGCTCTATTGCATGATGTACGAGTATGAAAATCCCGGTACCGACCCGATTCTTCCGGGAATATACAGCACGAAATTACTTTTCACACCGAATTACAGCTATCTGTTGAAATGTAACAAAGAACCGATTCATCGCTTTAAACCATACGAACCGGAATTTCAAGATCTACTCGTGCAATTATTGGAAAAACTCTTTTCACCCGAAGTACCGTTCACGCAAACGGAACTACCGGAAAAGTGCCGTACTTGCTCGTACAACGAAATCTGTAAACGGAAATAAAAGAAAGTTGGGATCATTCCGAAAAGAGTTCAGCGGGAAATAAGTCGGGATGGACGTTTCTCACTCCCTTCCCCTTCGTTTCAAAGCCACTTGGGCTGATCGAATATGATGGGTAGGGCACACGTCTTTAGTTGCCACGTGGGGGCTTATTTCCCAATAAACACGCCCCGCACTTTCACGTGACACGGGTACTATACCTGTTCCTTGGCTTTCAAATAAAAAGGAAGTCGGGATTCCAGATGCTCCCGAACAAAAAATTCCAACTCATCATCGGAATACATCGCTAATAAAGGCCGGTCGGCACGTTGCCGTTTCAAGCGATCGACAATAACAAGAGGCGACGTGTTCAAAAAAACAGTCGTTCCCGCTTGGTTCATATAGTCCATATTGTCAAAAAAGCAAGGTGTTCCCCCTCCCGTGGCCAGCACGAACTCATCCGCCTCATTACATATTTCATGCAAGATCTCCCGTTCCCTCTTCCGAAAATACTCCTCCCCCTCCTTGGCAAAAATCTCCGAAATCGACCGTCCCTCTCTGGACTCGACACACTCGTCCAAATCCAGAAAAGGAAGTCCTTTATCCTTGGCCAATTCCTTCCCGAACGTGGACTTACCACTTGCCATATATCCAACAATAAAGTACTTCATACTTATCACTCCCGCCATTTATTCAAAATCCAACTTCATCTGCGCCTCGTCACTCAGCATATCCGGATTCGTGATTTCGAAATCAATATCGATCGAAGTCGTATCCTCACTTTCCTCCTCCCCACTATCCAAAGGTTCGATCTCGTTAATCTGCTTCACCTCGTAAGTCGTTACCCGCTTTCCGCGAGCCTTGTATGATTTCTCGGCAATGAACTCATCCGCCACGATCACCTCAGCCGGACGACTTTCGTAACGCCCACCAAACACAACCTCGAACCGGGGCCGCTTTTCACCACTCAAAGCTACAAGATACGAACCTTCCGTTTCCCCGATAAACAACGTGTGACGCACCACATTCTCGAAACGGAAACGCTTCAAGTAATAGAATTGCTGTTCCGCATCAAAGAAAACAGCCGACCATACTTTCTCCGGCTCATATTTCTCGATCACCGAGAATCCCTCCTCGTAGTGATTACTCAAATCATAATCCGTCGTGTAGTAAGTACCGTTTCTATTCACCACCAGAATCCGATCTTCTCCCTGGAATTCTCCCAAGTAACGGCCACGCCCATCAGTATTCAACCGTAATACATCCTCGTCAATCCATATCTTCCGACCACCCAGCGTGGAAGCCCCTTTCTGTACCAAGGAAATCTTATGAATATCATTCTTACTCAACACGTTCCCCTGTGAGTCGCGCCCCTTAATCGCCAAGCCTGCAAAATCATACTCGAACACCAGTTTCTTCATTCCCGGTTTCGGTTTCAGGCATACCTTAATCACTTCAGCCTCCCCGTTCGGGTTTGCACTAAAATACAACACCCGTGATCCCTGCGTACCTTTCGTCAAGTTATATTGCTTATCGCGGGTCGTTCCCGTCACGAAGAAACGTTTCACGTAAGACGGTCCCACCTTACCATCCCGGTAGGCCACGTTATATATCGTACGCTTATCATTCTTCTTGAACACATTCACGTGCAGCACGTCTTTTCCAACGAACAACTTATCTGCCACCTTAGTCACGTAATACGTACCATCCTTCCGGAACACAATCACGTCGTCAATATCCGAACACTCGCAGATAAACTCGTCCTTCTTCAAGGCCGTCCCGATAAAACCTTCCTCCCGGTTGATGTACAACTTTTCGTTTGCCACCACGACTTTCGTGGCCTCGATATTCTCGAAATTCCGAATTTCAGTGAGTCGTTCCCGACCTTTACCGTACTTTTTCTTGATATTCTCGTAATAATTGATCGAGTAAGGGATAATATGCTCGATGTCAAATTTCACCCGGGCAATCTCCTCTTCCAATCCCTTGATATAATTCTCAGCCTGTTCCGAGTTGAACTTCAAGATACGTTTCATCTTGATCTCCAACAAAAGCTTTATATCGTCATCCGTCACCGGACGAATTAATTCCGGCAAGAACGGTTCCAGTCGTTTCCGCACGTGAACCACGACTTGATCAATCGATTCGCTCTCCTCGAATTCCTTATCTTTGTAAATACGTTCCTCAATAAATATTTTTTCCAGAGATGAATATTGCCAATCCGTCTCCAACTCGCCCAACTTAATCTTCAACTCCAACAACAACAAGGCCACCGTCTCGTCCACCGATTTCCGTAAAATATCGGTAATCGGCATGAAAATCGGCTTGTCGTTCTCGATCACGCAAGAGTTCGGAGAAACCGACAACTCGCAATCCGTACAGGCATACAAAGCATCTATCGTCTTATCGGAAGAAACTCCTGCGGCCAGATATACCAAAATCTCGGCCGTAGCCGCCGTGTTATCATCAATCTTCTTGATCTTGATCTTTCCCTTCTCGTTCGCCTTCAATATCGAATCGATCAAGGCAGAAGTTGTCCGCCCGAACGGGATCTCCGTGATTCGCAAGATCTTATTCCCGGCATCTTTCTCTATCTTGGCCCGAATTTTCACCACTCCCCCGCGTAACCCGTCATTATATTTCGACACATCGATCATTCCTCCTGTCGGGAAATCCGGATATAAAACAAAATCTTCATTTTTCAAATAAGCGACACAGGCATCCAGCAACTCGTTGAAATTATGCGGCAATATCTTCGAGGCCAACCCCACGGCAATACCTTCCACCCCTTGAGCTAACAATAACGGAAACTTCACGGGTAAGGTCACCGGCTCTCTCTTCCGACCGTCATACGACAACTTCCAGTTCGTCGTCTTCGGGTTAAAAGCCACCTCCAAGGCGAACTTCGAAAGACGCGCCTCGATATAACGTCCGGCTGCCGCATCATCTCCCGTCAGGATATTTCCCCAGTTTCCCTGACAATCCACCAACAAGTTCTTCTGTCCCAACTGCACCAGGGCATCCTTGATAGAGGCATCTCCATGCGGATGATAAGCCATCGTACTCCCCACGATATTGGCAACCTTGTTAAATCGCCCGTCATCCATCTCCTTCATCGCGTGTAATATACGACGCTGCACAGGTTTCAACCCGTCATTCACGTAAGGCACCGCACGTTCCAGAATCACATAGGAAGCATAATCCAAAAACCACTTCTCAAACATTCCCGACAAATGCTGAATCGACCGCACCCGGCCGTTTTCTTCCTGTTGCTCCGGCTCCACGTTCTCTACTTCATCCACTTCCTCGTTGTTTATCTCGTCACTCATATGAATTGAAAATTGAAAGTTGCAATTTAAAATCTAAAATCATAAAATGGTTAGATTTCATCCTTCTCCACGTACAGATTATCTATAATAAAATCCTGCCGATCGTTCGTATTCTTTCCCATGTAATAGGATAGAATCGTTCCAATCGGGTCCTGCTTTGTCATGCGTACCGGTTCCAAACGGATGTCTTTCCCGATAAATCCACCGAACTCATCCGGGGAAATCTCTCCCAAACCTTTAAATCGTGTAATCTCCGGTTTCGGTCCCAACTGCTTGATCGCCTTCTCCCGTTCCGCATCTGAATAACAATAGCGTGTTTCTTTCTTGTTTCGCACCCGGAACAACGGGGTTTGCAAAATGTACAAGTGCCCCGACCGTACCACATCCGGGAAAAATTGCAAAAAGAATGTCAACAGCAACAACCGGATGTGCATCCCGTCCACATCCGCATCCGTGGCAATAATAATATTATTATAACGTAATTCCTCTATCCCGTTCTCGATATTCAACGCTGCCTGCAAAAGATTAAACTCCTCATTCTCGTACACGATCTTCTTGGTCAGCCCGTAAGAATTCAACGGTTTACCTCGCAAGCTGAACACGGCCTGCGTGTTCACGTCCCGTGACTTCGTGATAGACCCACTGGCAGAGTCTCCCTCGGTAATGAATATCGACGATTCCGTCTTCCGTTCATGGTTGGAATTGAAATGTACCCGACAATCCCGCAACTTACGATTGTGCAGGCTAACCTGCTTGGCTCGTTCTCTTGCGATCTTCTGGATACCGGACATCGCTTTCCGCTCCTTTTCCGTCTCGACAATCTTACGCAACAATAACTCTGCCGTGTCCGGATTCCGGTGCAGGTAATTATCCAGCTCCTTCGTCACGAAATCAAAAATAAAATTACGCACCGAAGGACCCTCCGGGGCTATATCTTTGGAACCCAACTTTGTCTTCGTCTGCGACTCGAACATCGGTTCCTGTACTTTTATGCTGATCGCCGCGATAATCGAAGTACGAATATCGGCCAAATCAAAATCTTTCTTGTAAAAATCACGGATTGTTTTCACCACGGCTTCCCGAAAAGCGACCAAGTGCGTTCCCCCTTGCGTCGTGTGCTGACCGTTCACGAAAGAGTAATACTCTTCCCCGTATTGCCGCCCGTGCGTCATCGCCATCTCAATATCATTCCCCCTCAAATGAATGATCGGGTACAACCCCTCTCCACTCATATTCTCCGACAACAAGTCATACAACCCCCTCTTGGAATGCAATTTCTGACCGTTAAAATTGATGGTCAGCCCGGAATTCAGGAACACGTAGTTCTTGAACATGGCCTCCAGGTAATCCATGATATAATGGTAGTTACCAAACAACTCCTTGTCTGCGATAAAAGTCACCAACGTACCATTCGGTTCCGTGGTCGGTGCCACCTCCTGATCTTCCACGATCAACGCTTTATTGAATCGCACCCGCTTCGTCTCCCCGTCCCGGAAGGACTGGATAATGAAACTCTCGGAAAGGGCATTCACGGCTTTTATACCGACACCGTTCAATCCCACGGATTTCTTGAAAGCCTCAGAATCATACTTGGCCCCCGTGTTCATCTTCGAAGCCACATCTATCAATTTACCCAATGGAATTCCTCGTCCGAAATCCCGTACCGAAACCGTCCGTTCCTCCACGTTGATAATAATCTCGCTTCCCGCTCCCATCGCGAATTCGTCGATACTATTATCCACCACCTCTTTAACCAATATGTATATTCCATCGTCCATTGCCGCTCCGTCCCCCAATTTTCCGATATACATACCGGGGCGCAAGCGTATATGTTCCCTCCAGTCCAGCGTCCGAATAGAATCTTCCGAATAGTTCTCTACCATAAGTTATCCATGTTTTGCACAAAAATAATCAAAACTCCGCAATTTAAAATCTAAAATCTAAAATTTAAAATCATAAACCGCAAATCATAAATCTAAAATTTGTACGCAACCTCCTTAAAACCATACACCCGTTCTGTCCCTTTCTCGTCTACCAATATCAGTTGTCCGAACTCGTTCACTCCCCGAACCGACGCCCGGAACATTCCCTCTTCATCCTCCCAATCATACAGCCCCTCCCGACGATACAACACCTTCAAAAAATCACGTTCCAGCCCCTCGTAATCCCGTATCATTTCATATCGCTTTCCAATACAATCCAGCAACTCCTCCAACGCCCGCTCCACGGGAATCTCCTCCCCGATCAACTGAAACAAGGAAACCGGATTCGGTGCATCGGACAAGAAACGTTCTTGATTAATATTCACCCCGATACCGCACAAAGAACCTCCCACGTAACGCCCCATGATGGAATGTTCGATCAATATCCCGGAAATCTTCCGATCCCCCACGTAAATATCATTCGGCCACTTCACGGAACACTCGTTCACGTAACGGGAAATAAAATCACAAGCCCCCAAAGCAATCACCATAGACACCGCAAACTGTTGTCCCGCCGGTAACTCCCTCGGCTTAAACACCACCGTCATGGATATATTTTTCCCCGGCTCGCTCTCCCAATGATTCCCGACTTGTCCCCGACCTTGTGTCTGCCTATACGTCAAAATCACCATCTTATCTTCCAACTCGCTCCACCCCACACGTTCTGCTTCCGTGTTCGTGGACCCCAGTTCCTCGTACTCTCTCACCCGAAAACCACTAACTTGATATTCTTGTATCATACTTACCACATTTGTTTTTTCAAGCCAAAAGTAACTCTTTCCACCCAATTGCACAACTTTGTGCAACACACATCTGTGCAATTTATATTCTTCGCCCGAACACCCCTATCAATAACGAAAGGGGCCGTTGATCGTGCCCCTTTCTCGTATAACATCACCTTATCTTTCCTCGTTCTTTCCAACGTTGTTGTAACCAAGCCACGATCACCGCACTCACCACCCCTCCAACCAGACTCATGGCGTGCGTGAACAGCATATCCCACCAGTTGACATACATCAAACCGAGATGGATACTAAACGTCGAGCATGAACCCAACATGAATACAATCAACTTATTCATAGCCTATTCCATGCTTATTGCCAATGTTCTCGAAGTTCTCCTTCCCGCAACCGTCGTGGCAAAAGCATACACCAACACTTCGGCAGCCGTCCAGTCTTCCGGTAACGCAAAACTCGTCACTCCATTCTCTCCTCGCTCTCTCAACTTCACCATTTCTACCTCGTTCAATGCCTTCTCGTACACAACTGCATACACCTGGTCATCCCTATTCGCCCAAGACGATGCTTCCTGACTTTCCTGCGTGAAAGTAATCGATTTATCCGCAAGAGTCGCCGTCACCTTAGGCGTGCGTAACTTCAAATCCGAAGAACACGCCAACTTGGAATAATCCACCGTCGCCACGAAACCCTCGTCAACCGTCACCGCCTGCAAGTTCGCCGATACGAATCCGTTATACCCGGTCTGTCCGGCGGCCATTGCCGGGAAACCAATCTTCGCTATCGGGGCAAACGCCTGAGCCAGCTCAATCGTTGCTTTCATCTTGGCTCGCTGCACCCGCTGCTTATCCGTCCGGGGATTCGTCACGTGTTTGGCTTTATGCCGTACGATACGAAGCTTCCGACACACGCACATGGTAAGGTTATCAACTGATTGAGACATCGCACCCAACAAAACAGAATCATGAATTGCCATAATTACAAATTTTTAAATAAAACAATAAGATTAACTGTAAGGTGGGACTACCTTGAGTTCCCTGAATGCATCCTGCAAGAGAATGGTTGAAACGATGTCGCTGATTTTAAAACATCGTGTAGATTTTTGATGTCACAAATATATAACCAAAAATATCCGATTTCCAAATATTTTCGCAATTATTTTTCAAATATTTTTAACCCCTATCTCAATTCCCCTCAATATTCAAGCAAAAACGAATCACAATTATCCCGATGTATCACTTGGAAATCGCTATTCTCATAGGAATCCAAAAACAAACGAGGAATTTTCACTTTCTGATCAGGATTCCATTTAAATTCATACCCTATAATCTTTCCATCTCGCTCCTCAACCAAATCAATCTCCTTCTGTTCCTTTGTTCGCCAAAACCATGAATTCCCCCACAAACGATCATACTCCAAAAACTTTTTCCTCTCCGATATTAAAAAATTTTCCCACAAAGCCCCCCGATCAGTTCGTCCCTCAATTTGATTAAAATTGGCAATTAAGGCATTCCTAATCCCGTTATCATAGAAGTATATTTTCTTACTGGTTTTCAGCTCATTTCTTAAATTTCGGTTAAAAGAATAATACGATTTTTTTGGAATCAATCCCAAAAATTATTCAACTTTTTCGGAATAGCCACCCGAATTTCATTGATCATTACAAAAATCACTCTTTACACCCCGACTATGAGTTTTTTCGCTCCAAGTCTCAGAAAAACGCATACATTCTACGAAAAATGAAAAAATCCAGAAACACCTATCAACAACATCTTCATAAGATCGAACTTTTAGCCTTTCTTATTTTATCGTACCACTCATCTATCGAGAATCTTTTTAGTATTGTCTCTACAGCTTTAGGCGATAAACAGTCCCAGCGTTGTCTGTCTAGACATTGCAATATCGACTCTTTGAAAAGTTCAATATCCCGACAGCATATCATCCCATTGATATTTTGGTTAACAACCATATCAGCGCCCTCTCCATCCGCCACAACCGGAACGCATCCATACGACATTGATTCAAGCAAGGCATAGTTACAGAAAACAATCTCAGCTGGAAAAACGAATATTTTACTTCTCCGGAGTAACTCTTCTCCATTAGGAACAAAACCTAATATTGTAATCTTATCTTCAAGCCCGAGCTCTCTTATCTTTTCTAAAACTTCTTCTTGATACGCCGGCTCAATCAATATTTTTTTCTCATTCAAAATGCCGAATCCTGCAAGTGTAATTTTCAACGTCGGCATTTCATATAATAATCGCTTAAATACCTCCAGTAAAAACAAAACATGACGCTTCTTCCTCGGACTGTTCATAAATATAATATCTATATCTTTCTCATCATAGCTCAACAAATTCTGATTATGATATGGAATAGCATTGTGAACGAAACACAGCTTATCGTCCAAATTACATTTCCTTGCATCTTCCATTAGATTATACTCCTTGGCTATTACCAAATCTGCCAATTTTAACACCTGCTTTATCAAATAAAGTTGTAATTTCCCCTGCGAGAATTCCTGCCCCCTTAATATTACTATAAGATTGCGTCTGAACAATTTTGCAACAACAGCATAATATATGGCCATTCTACCACTACAATACAATTCTACATTTTTCGATTTAACCTTACACAAAGTACTGATAAACGTTTTTATACGTGCTATTCTTCCAGAAACTATTTGTGCATTTGCATTGTATTTATCTATGAATTTTTGACTATTTCCAGATACATCGCCGACCAGATATTTTATGGTCTCCTCATTCTTGGCATATACATCTGACTGATAGCCTATCTTATTGCTAAAGTATCCTAATCCGACACAAATAGTATCAACATATTCTTTTCCCATAATCACTTCTTCATACTTAACACGAGTTCAATAAGTATCACCTGAAAGTCACTATTTTCGTATAAATCCCGAAACTCGCAATTTCCGTTTGATCATAATTGTTTCATATTTCGCCAAAAATATAACTTTTTCGAAATCAGTTCCAAAATTTTTCAACTTTTTCGGAATCACTACCCGAATTTCATTGACCACTACCCCACAAAAACAATTTACCCACAAACAAAAAAGCCCTGGTATTCCCATGGCTCAATTCTTTTATACAAAATTTCAAATCACTTCACCATCAAGTGTAACTTGAAATACTTTCTCATAAACAACACGTACCCAATCCCCAATACGGCAACACTTCCCCCCAAACAGGCATAATGCATCCCCGGCATAGCCAGATAAACCGCCACGATCACGGCTTGTACCACCATATACAACAAAGATACCACCACGTGAGAAATCTTCAACTCGTTCGCCATTAACTGGTACATATGCTTCCGATGGGGTAACCCGATATTCTCCTGTAACATCAACCGATGCACGATCGTCAGCACACTATCCACCCCGTAAACCGCCAAAAATATAATATAACTCCAATCCCCCGTTTCCAGAATCAACCGCCCTAGTAAAAACAAAATCACGAAAGCAATGCTCACCGCCCCCACATCCCCGGCAAAACACTTCGCCTTCCGCCTGAAATTAAACCCATCAAACACCAACACCGCCACCATCATCGTATAAATCATCCTCTCGTCAACAAAAGGAACAACCCATTCATTCACGTACGCCAATCCTCCCAACACCACCAGACTATACCCTCCCGTGATCCCGTTAATGCCATCCATGAAATTGTAGGCATTAATAATCCCCGTGCAGACAACCAAAGCCACCACTACGTACCACCAAGGTAACGACACCATTCCCCACTGATAAAACATCAATAACATCGCCACAAAATGTACCACCAACCTTACCCGCTGCGTCACGGACCGCACATCATCCACAAAACTCACCCCTGCAATCAACGTCAACCCCAGCATAAACCACGGAAAACTAAACCCACTAGCAACAAAATAAACCAAGGCCCCCACGTAAAACACAACCCCTCCTCCCCGCAACGTGATTCTTGTGTGAGAACTCCTCTCGTTCGGCTTATCAATAATATTAAAATGATCTGCCACCCGGAAATAGAGCAACTCCACCCCCAGTAGCACCACAAACACTACTAAATAATACAACATGGAAACTAAAAGTTAAGAACTAAAAGATAAAAGTATCCCGAAATTGAATGATCCTACTATTCAACAATCAGCTAATCGAAAATCGCTCAATTTAAAATCTAAAATTTACAATTAGTAAACGATCTTATCGTCTTCCTCAACCCTTCTATCGCCGTCACCGGCATCCGTTCAATACCCAAAGCTCGCTTGATCTTCTCGTTCGACACCACGTAATTTTCTGTCAATTTTCTCAACCGTTCCAAATTCAACGGCAAATGCAACAGCGTCCCCAACCCCGCACACTCCTTCATCAACCCCTTGTTCATCCGCCAAATATGCGCCTTCTTCCCCATCACCTCACACATCTCCCGTATCAACTCGTTCGTTGACAATGCCTCATCATCCGCCATGTGATAAATCCCCGACGGAACCTCTTTTTCAATCAACCCATTCACCACGTAACAAAGATTATCCACCGAAGTAAACGACCTCCTGTTCTCGAAATCCCCCAACGGCCACGGTAACCCCTTCTTCACCACACTATACAGCAAATTCAAGTTCCCCTTATTCCCCGGCCCATGAATCATGCAAGGCCGCAAAATATACACCTGCTTTCCGTGCATTTTCAATTCTCCATTTTCAATTTTCAATTGTTCAAGGATGTAATTCTCTGCCGCAATCTTGCTCTCCCCGTAAGGCCCCTTCGGTGTCGGGATCACCTCTTCCGTCAACTTATCCCCCACCACGAAATCCGCTACCGCCTTCACCGAACTGAAAAAGATAAATTTCTTTGCCGAAGATTTCAGAAAGTAATCAAAAACTTTTCGGGTCAATCCCGTGTTTATATCAAAATAAGTTTGCGCCACAGCCTCGTTTTTCGTATCATGCGCCTTCCCCGCCAAATGCACGATCGCATCTATCCCTTCCACTCCTTCCAACTCATTCCACGAATAAGTCTTTGTCACCCCCTCTTTTTCAGGAGAAACAATATCCAACCCATAAAGAATATGCCGCTCTTTTAAGGACAACACAAGATTAGAACCCACGAAACCATGGATACCTGTAACAAGAATATTCATAAAATACACTAATAAAACTATCGACACTCAAGAATTGAGCGTGCCATTTCTTCCATTATATTTTTCCGGGCAAACTTTCTAACAAAATTTCCCTGATCTTTATCACACCCTTCAAATTTTAATAATTGCGTCACCATACTCTCAACATCAGTTGGAGCAAATAAAATATAATTATCCAGATTTTCTCGAACAAACTGGCTGGCATACCCGCCTACACCTGCAATAATAGGTTTACCAAATGCTGCATATTCAAATAATTTTGACGGAAGAACTTTTTTAAATGCTTCCAAATCATTCAAATGCAAAAACAAAAAATCAGAATCATTATAATATTCTATTAACTTATCTCTTGATACCGGATCCAATAATTCCACATTATGAACCCCCAACTCTTCCACCTTATCTTTCAATAATTTTTTTATTCCCCCATCCCCAATAATCCTAAAGAAATACCGATTCCCAAGCTTTTGAGCTGCCATGGGAACCACTTTTTCCAACCCTTGTCCACTTCCAATATTTCCGGCATAAGTAATCACTTTCACCTTAGAATCTCGTTTGGTAGGCTTTGGAATGTTAAGAAAAATATCGTCGATTCCATTCGTAAAATATGAATAAACAGGCTTGTCGTATTTTTCAAAATACACCTTAAATCCTTCCGATACTAAATTAATATGCTTTGCTTTAGAAAAAGTATATCGTTCAATCCATTTAAAACAAATCCCTGCCGGAATCTGAATCATTTTCCTTCCCCGGAACACATCTTTTATTGTATCCACAAAAATATCGCGTATATCCAAATACAAAGGTATTCCTTGCCTCCCCGCGATCCTCCTACCTAAAAAGGCCGTGAATAATCTTGAAGACGAAGCATACACCAAATCATAACGCTCCTTCCTTGTCAATCTCAAAGCTTCTTTATAATACACCCGAAAAGACTTGGCCTGATCAATAAAACCACTTTTATGTTCCGGTATGCGAATCCGATTTATCCTGTAATTTCCCTTTATGACCTCTGCTTGTCCCTCAACATGGAAAGAATTATAACGATTAGGTTGCGTTGTAATCACATGAATCCAACCATTCACTCCTGCTTGTTGCAATAATTCTCTGAACAATGGCGTGTTACGAAATGATCCGGCACATAAATCCGGTTCGAAATAAAAAGTCAAGAATAAAATCCTCATTTTATAATAGTCTCTAACCTCCTGTCAAAAAAAATTCGAAAACTTTGTCGTTCCACTCTTTTATTAAATTCAGAAGCATACCAAGACGAAAACGATTCGATTGTACGCATACCATTCAACTCTATGCAAAAATCCGATCCGGTAAGTATATTTCCGTTTAAAATAATCTTTTCTTCAGGCATGAAATGCAGATAAGCACACCCCTCTCCGTCAATCTCGTCAACAATCCGGATGTTCTCTTCTATTTTCTCTACCCCACGAGTATGCAAAGTACCCAAACGCTTGTATCCATCATGTTGAGCTACCACCCGTTCCTCCTCATCACAAATAACTCGCACCCTTGCCCGACGGGCAACACGATGTCCGGCCCAAACCTGACTGGAATTTTGTCCGGACACAACAACCGTATTGTGAGCTGCCGTACTCCTTTCATAAAAACGAGTATCATTCACTTCGTATGTAGAGGTTCCCGTATCGACAATAACGGATCGTCCATTGATGTACAACTCAAAACTAAAAGTATCCGCATGCGCATGTCCAGGTTGATAATCCGGTCCAACTTCTCCCACATCCATCAACAACTCAAACTTCCCAAATTGTAATTTCCGATATCCGGACTCCTTCAATTTTACTTTTTTACAACATGTGATATCTAACCGTTGCCCGTACTCCATCAAATCTTTTGCCACGGGAGCAATTCCAAAAGCAGCATCATTTAATAACGGAATCTTTCCATCACGATAGATAATCTCCCTCAACCATCCCAACATGGCTTCTGCCTTCTCCCTCAAAAAAACTTCTAACTCTCGCCCGAACAAAGTATTGTTATGCACCAAATTGTAACAATCCAACACCCGATACAACATAATACAATGATACATCGGACTTCTTTCAAAATGCCCTCCATCTCCTAACACCTGTTCACGTAATTCCGGTACCAATATTGATTTTGCCTTTTTATAAAAAGCACTATCATTAAAATAATATGCTCCGAATAACAATGCAAAACCATTTTCCAGCAAATGATTTCCCAGCAAATGATATTCAAGCTTACCGAGCAACAAATTCAATTGTGTATACAGAGTCGAGTCTATATCAACCTCCTCTATATTATGACTCGACAAAAAACGAATCCAATTTACAGATCTTAACGACAAGGGATAAGGTTCCACTCCCATATTGGCTTTCGGAAAATGCTGAATAAAATCACGAATCAGTCGCATTCCCTCCTCCACGCTTATCACTTCCTGATTTAAAAATTCAAAATAATTCAAATTATACCCCCATAACCTCCCCAATTCAACACATTCCCAATCAACCTTCTCACCAAAAGACTTCTGCAAATTCAAGAAATTAAACGTATTATTTCCCAAATACGTTCTTTCATTAGATAGAGACGGAACAAAATTTAAACCCTGTGCAACCGGAACAATGTCAGAAATTTGCAAATATTGAGAGTGAAATCGTTTTCCCCACAACTTTACACGATAACGCCACTGGATCGGTTTTAAATACTTAACCGTATTCCATAATATATCAATCCTACTGAAAATTGACATTTATTTCAAAGAACAAGACGACAACAATTATCTGACCTCGATCCAGGCCTTTTTCTTTAAACTCTCGATACAAGCAAAAGAAGCTCGGGTTGTATTCACTATACTTTCATATGGAATCAACGCCTCTCCCCCTTTCAGAACCCGTTCATTCAATAAAGCAAATTGACGCTTATGCCCTTTATCCATAGTCCCGATCATCTTCGAAAAACCTTTCACACCATAACCTTCCAACTTTCTCCAATTATCCAAAACCAACACCTTGCCCTGCGAGAAAACCTCTACTCGTTCTTTTGCATAAGCCTTCGAACCGTTAGCAAAATAATTAACCACGGCATTTGTACCATTCTCATATTTGAGTAAGATTGAAACATTATCCGTATTCTC
>DYVS01000219.1:0-3303 GCA_020743075.1 Butyricimonas virosa
TTAGATTGAATGATTTTAGATTTTAGATTCCAACCACACAAAGCCTACGCTTTAACTACCCCCTCTAACTCCCCCTTGCATAGGGGGAGAACACGCTGCATTGCTACATCATAGTGCCCTCTTACGTTCGTCTCCCCCCCGTGTAAAAGGGAATTGAAGGGGGTAATTTTTCCATTCTAAATTCTAAACTCTAAATTTTAAATTAGTTTAATCAGTAAGGCGAAAATTTCGCCTTACTGATTAAACCATCATCGGCATCAATAACATCAACAAATCCTCGTTCTCGTTATCGCTCTCGAAAGGCAGGAACAATCCCGGACGACTCGGATCGGACAACTCCAATACCAAAGATTCCGTGTTGAGGTTGGATAATATTTCTTGCACGAAAGGAGACTTGAACCCGATGGCCATCTCTTCTCCCTCGTACTGGCAAGTAATCGTTTCATGTCCTGACATGGCATAATCCACGTCTTGGGCTGAAATCACGATCGTGCCGTTGCTCAAGTCAAACTTCACCAAGTTACTGGCTTGGTTTGCCATCACGGAAACCCGTCTTAATGAATTATACAACTCCTTCTTCTCGATAATAATCTTTTTCGGGTTATTCTGCGGGATCACGGAATTGTAGTTCGGGAAACGTCCTTCCACCAGCGTGCAAACCATCTTGTAATTTCCGAAAGTGAAACAAGCCATTTTCTCGTTGAATTGCAAACGCAACTCGCTGTCATCCTTCGGTAATATATTCTTCAACAACAAAGACGGTTTCTTTGGCAAGATCAACGCAAACTGATCCCCGTCCGTCTTGGCGTCAAAACGTTTGTAACGTACCAGCTTATGAGCATCCGAGGCCACAAACGTGAAATTCTCCGGTCCCATCTCCATCAAGATACAGTTCATCACCGGACGCAAATCATCATTTGCCGTGGCGAAAACCGTACGGGTGATCCCCTCCAACAACATACCGCAATTCGTTGTAATCGTGTTCACACTCTCGTCCATTCCGGATTGCACCGGATAATCCTCGGCACTCTCTCCCGGCACGGAAAACTCTCCCTTGTCCGAGATAATCTTCACCTCGTTCGTCCCCGTGTTAATATCAAACGTCAAGGGTTGTTCCGGGAACTCTTTCAGAATATCCAACAACAATTTCGCCGGGATCGTGATACTTCCCGGAGTTTCCAGGTTATCCAACTCGATCTTGGCCTCCATGGTCGTTTCCTTGTCAGATGCCGTGGCGTACAACGTATCGTCCTTGGCTACCAACAAAATATTATCCAGAATCGGTTGTGCAGGTTTTCCACTAATCACCTTACTCACGGCCTGCAACCGCATCAAAAAACTACTACTTGATACAACGAATTTCATATCTGCTCTTTATAATTTTTATCCATTTATCGTATTTTCCACCTCTTCCACGGTGATCGGCGCCCGATGGTCACCCATACATTTACATCCGTTCTCCGTGATCAAAATATCATCTTCCAGACGGATACCACCGAAGTCCTTGTACGTCTCAATCTTATCATATACCAAGAATTCCTTGTGCAATCCCTGTTCTCTCCACTGGTCGATCAAAGCGGGAATGAAATAACAACCCGGCTCATCGGTAACCACAAATCCCGGTTGTAACTCACGTCCCATACGCAAGGAAGAAGTACCAAACTGATCAATCGGACGCGTCTCATCGTCATACCCCACGTAAATTTGTCCCAAATCCTCCATATCATGCACATCCAATCCCATCATGTGCCCCAACCCGTGAGGCATGAACAAAGCATGAGCCCCGGCAGCCACCGCGGCATTCACATCTCCCTTCATCAAACCAAGGTCTTTCAACCCTTGAGTCAAAACCTTGCAAACTTCCAGATGCACGTGCTGATACGTTACTCCCGGACGAGCAATCTCCATCGCTTTATTATTACAATCCAATACTATATTATATACATCTTTCTGACGTTGATCAAAACGTCCTCCCACGGGAACCGTACGGGTAAAATCGGAACAATAACACATGTTATTCTCCGCCCCAGCATCCGTCAACATCATACGTCCCACGGTCAACGTCTTGCTATGATCGTGATTATGCAACGTCTCTCCATTCTGGGAAAGGATCACGGGGAAAGAAACCATACTACCGTACGAAGCGGCAATCCCTTCGATCAACCCGGCAATATATTGCTCTTTCTGTCCCGGCAAGGCATGTTTCATGGCAGCCACGTGCATCTCGTAACCGATGTTACAAGCCAAGTTAATTTGCTCAATCTCACAAGCCTCCTTCACGGAACGCAAAGCCACCACGGCCTTGATCAATTCCAAAGAAGAATAATTCTTGATCAGCGAGTGATGAATACCTAGCAAATCTTCCAACAACAACATGTTGTGATAACGATAAGGCGGTAAGAAATGAATCTTTCGTCCTTGGCTGATAGCCTCTTTCAAAGCCTCTGCCAGTTTACCGAAAGGAGCGGAACAAGTCACACCCACGCTGGCAGCCAAATCCTTCACGCTCGGTTGCGGTCCCATCCAGATAATATCGTCCATGTCCACGTCATTTCCATACAGGCAAACTTCCCCGGAATCCACGTCCATCAACCCGGCAAACCCGGGCATATTCAATCCGAAGAAATAAAGGAAAGAACTATCCTGACGGAATTTATACGTGTTAGACGGATAATTTGCAGGAGCTTCCTCATTACCCAATATCAATACCAAGCCGCCACTCATCTTGTCGATAAGTTGCTTTCTTCTATTTACATACACGCTTTTATCAAACATATTTATTATTTATTTAATGATTAATTTTCCTTGTCAAAATGAGTTGACAAGGTATAAATTTTTTTTCAATGTAACAATTCAAAAGTCCATTTTAATCCGAAAAACGAGTTCCTTATCCCTCCTCGAATTATCGTTCAGAACTTTAAAACGGATCTCGAAAATTCCTCCCGAATAACATGAACTTTCCCAAGGTCATACAACAGTTATCCCATAGTTTTATATCCCTAATAATCCCTCGTCCCCCACTCCACAACCATCCCTCCTCCTTCCTGGTATATTGACAATGGGCGATGAAAGGGCGAGAAAAGGATGGTGAAAGGACGCAGGGAGATTATTACCTTGGTAAAAGACTGGTACAACCCTAGCTTTAAGCTACGTTTAGCTATCATTCTCCTGAAAGCGTACTGATAGTTCATTTAGACCACGAAGCATTCATCCTGCATTCATCTTGCATTCACCTTCGATTAAATTGATTTTTCGATAAAAGATGTTTGCAAATAAGGTATATCATGTAGTATATTAGCTAAC
>DYVS01000220.1:0-9295 GCA_020743075.1 Butyricimonas virosa
TAGATAAAAGGAGGAGGAGGGGAGGATTAAAAGTAAAACGACCCGGACGACCCGGGTCGTTTTTATGTAATTATTTACGTAAATTCAATGCTTTAACGATAGCACGATATCTCTCGATATCTCTCTTCTTCATGTAATCAAGCAACGCTCTACGTTTTCCAACCAATTTAATCAAAGATCTTTGAGTAGCGAAATCTTTGTGGTTTTTCTTCAAGTGCTCAGTTAAATGAGCGATACGGTAGGAAAATAAAGCTACTTGTGACTCAACAGAGCCGGTATCTTTATTAGACTTCCCGTACTGTGAAAAAAGTTCTTCTTTCTTTTCTGATGTCAAATACATGATGTACAGTCTTTTAGATTTAATATTAATTTTAACGCCGCAAAGATACGTTTTATTCCGACATAAAACAATCTTTTCCAACCCTTTTTGTATTTTTGTATTCCAATTTTCCACAAACAAAAAGAAATACAGATGAAGATACTTATATATTCAATATTACTTTTAATCCCAACACTATCATTGGGCCAGCGGGCCAAGATCGCGTTCGAAAAGACCACGTTCAACATGGGACTCGTGCAAGAAAACGGGGGAAAAGTAACTCACGAATTTAAATTTACAAACAAAGGGAAAGCTCCCCTGTTGATAAAATTTATAGAAACCACGTGTGGTTGCACCACTCCCAAATGGAACAGGAAACCCATTCCTCCCGGAGACAGCGGTGTCGTTACCGTCACGTTCAACCCGAAAGACCGCCCCGGTGTGTTCTCGAAAAAGATTATCGTGTACACGAATGCTACTCCCCCGAACATCGTGTTGCGTCTGGAAGGAGAGGTTATTACCCAACCGGTTGACATCCCGACAACCTACCCCATCGTGGTAGGCAACTTACGTTTCACCACGGACACGATCCAATTGAAACAAGCAGAGGTCAAACACCAGATCATAAACCTGATTAACACGGGCAAAAAGAACATATCGATCATATCTATCTTTAAACCCGACTACCTGGAAGTGGACTGTACACCTCTCACGCTAAACAAGGAGATGATGGGTAACCTTATCATCCGGTATCTCCCGAAACATGCGGGCAAGATCAAACCGGACGATTACGTCCTTATCAAAACAGACCAAGGAACGACTCACAAGTTCATGATCTCGAACAAATAATTTTCAATTTTGTACTTTCAATTTTCAATTCAATATGATTTATCCCGAAAATTTTGAATCTAAAATAAAATTCGATAAAATAAGACAACTTATCAATAACAACTGCTTGAGTGACATGGGCCGGGAACTAGTCAGCGACATCAAGTTCTCCACCGATGCCGGGTGGATCGATACCTCTCTCGCGGAAACGTCCGAATTCATGCGGATTTGCCAGGAAGAGGAGAACTTCCCTGTATCCTATTACCATGATGCCCGCCCCTTTTTGTTGCGCATAAAAGTAGAAGGATTATTTCTGGAAGTAAATGAACTGGTTGTCTTAAAAAATTCGCTGGAATCACTGAACGCCATCATGCGTTTCTTCAACACCAAACAAGAGGTATACCCTCACCTGGTAGCCCGGGCCGGAGACGTACGAGTATTCCCCTATATCCTGCAACGCTTGGACTCGATCGTTTCAAAATTCGGGACAATCAAGGATACCGCTTCTCCCGCTTTAGGAAACATTCGTCATAGCATTGCTAAAAAACAATCGGGTATCTCCCGGCGTATGCAAGCCTTGTTGCAAAAAGCACAGGAAGAAGGCTGGGCCGACAAGGACAGCAACATTGCTATCCGGGACGGTAGGATGGTGATCCCCGTGCCTGCCGCTTTCAAGCGGAAACTAAACGGCATCGTGCACGACGAGTCCACCACCGGAAAGACCTCTTATATCGAACCCACGGAAATTATCGAGACAAACAATGAAATTCGGGAACTGCAACTGGAAGAGAAACGGGAAATCACCCGTATCCTCCGGCAATTCGCCGATGACCTGCGTCCTTATATATATGACCTGATCCCGGCCTATGATTTCATGGCATTCGTGGATTTCGTGCGGGCAAAAGCACTTTTTGCCATCCGGGTGAATGCCATCGTACCCCTATTTGAAGATACCCCATCCATGTTATGGTACAGGGCAAAGCATCCCCTACTCTACCTAAGCTTAAAAGCAAACGGGAAAGAAGTGATTCCTCTGGATATTGAGATAAACGAAGACCAGCGGATTATCCTGATTTCCGGTCCTAACGCGGGTGGTAAATCCGTCTGCCTACAAACAGCCGGTTTGTTACAATATATGTTCCAATGCGGTATACCCGTACCCGTGGAAGAATCCAGTAAATTCGGGATATTCCACAAGATACTCATCGACATGGGAGACGAACAGTCTCTTGAAAATGATTTGAGTACATACAGCTCGCATCTGGTAAACATGAAGAATTTCATCCGTTACGCCTCGCAGGACACGCTTATCCTGATCGACGAGTTCGGTACGGGAACCGAACCCATGCTGGGAGGCGCGATAGCGGAAGCCATTTTAAATGCTCTAAACAATAACCAAACGAGAGGAGTCATCACGACACACTACACTAACTTAAAACATTTTGCCTCTTCAGCTCCCGGAATTGCAAACGGGGCCATGCTCTATGACAGCCACCGGATGTTGCCGCTTTTCCAACTGGAAATCGGGAAACCGGGTTCGTCTTTTGCCTTCGAAATCGCCAAGAAAATCGGGTTACCCAAAGAGATTTTGGACGATGCCGCCAGCAAGATCGGTGAAGACCGGGTAAACTTCGACAAGCACTTGAAAGAAATTCTACGGGATAAACGTTACTGGGAAGAAAAACGGAAACGCATTCATGAAAATGAAAAACGCCTGGAAGAAGTGCTAGAACGTTATAAAAAAGAGTTGGATGATGCTTCCAAACTTAGGAAAACGATCATCCAAGAGGCTCAGGAGAAAGCCAAAGAACTCATCTCCGGGGCAAACAGAACGATCGAAAATACCATCCGGCAAATCAAAGAAAGTCAAGCCGAAAAAGAGCAAACCCGACTGGCCCGACAAACATTCGAGGAAGAGAAACGCCGGCTGTTAGCCAGCGAAGAAGAAGAGGAAGAACGGCTGAAAAGAAAAATCGAGAAACTGAAAAACCGGGAAAAAAAACAGAAGGAGAAAGGGAAACGTCCACAAGCTTCTTCCCCAGAAGAAGCCGCACAACAGGAACAAGCACCGACTTTCAACAAAGGAGATCTCGTACAACTGGATAATAAAGCCGTGGGTGAAATTATCGAAATTAACGAGAAAAACGCAGTTATCGCTCTCGGTGGCCTGATGACTACCGTGAAAGTGGAACGCCTCTCGAAAATATCGAACAGTGCTGCCAAGAAAATCACGCAAAACAGAACACCACGCCCCTCTTCCAATTACCTGGAAAACATCAGCCAGAAACGCATGGATTTCAAACCGGAGATCGACGTACGAGGACTACGGGGAGACGAGGCGCTCATGAAAGTATCGGAATTCATTGACAATGCCGTTATGCTAAACATGAAAGACCTACGCATATTACATGGAACAGGTACAGGAGCCCTCCGACAAATCATACGGGATTTTTTAAAAACCAATCCAGTCGTGGGTTCCTGCGGGGATGAACACGTACAAATGGGAGGCTCGGGAATTACCGTGGTGAAACTGGATATATAAACCACATGCGGTTATTTTCCGGATAAATCCGCATCCTTGATATTCTCGAAAACGAGAGCAACCGACAAAACGAAAATTGTTCAAGAATACCCTAAATTCGTGTTTCAACATTCACGGATTTAGGGATGTTCTACAAAAATTTAATGCAAAACAATGTAAAATAACGTCATCAAAACAGGATTATCTTGTTATCATATTGCGAGCCGCTCCCATTCCGCTCCCATTCCTCCCCTATTCCGCTCCTATTAAAATAGCAATATATTAGATTACAATAGTAATTATTAACATCCGAGTAAGTCTATCATAACAATTTGAAAACAGGATAATAACCCTATGTTGAAACTCCTATCATCAGACACTCACAGATTTGATTTTCTATCTAACTCGATGTTGAAAATTGGATTTAGATTCTAAAGTTCACACATAAAAAATAACCCATCATTTGCAAAATTCCGTTTGGGTTATCAAAACAAAGCATTACACCAATAGTCCCTACCAACCGATAATATATGTTGACGTTTATTTGTTATTATCAATTTAAAATTCTAATTTTGCAAAGAATATTTAGGTAAAATATTCCACGATTGAAACAGATGTATATAGACAATTCTGAAAGTGATGGAAAAACTCGAATTGTATACTCAAAATATTTAAGATGCAACCAGCTCGGAGAGGCCGGACAACTCTTCGAGATATTGAAAGGGGTACATTACGTATCCCTTTCTCCTTTTAAAAAGTGCATATTTATTTTTGCCTTTTGCATAATTATAGTGGTGATTTATAAGGTTTATCAACCTTTATATCGTAATTTTGCCATGTAATCAAAAAAACACATATATGTCTAAGATTGTAGAGGTAAATGTTCAATCCGAAATCGGAAAACTGAATGGAGTAATACTTCATACACCAGGCGAGGAGGTAGAAAACATGACTCCCGAGAACGCTGAGAGGGCGCTCTATAGCGATATTCTAAATTTATCAATCGCACGAAAAGAATACAAACAACTCAGTGAGGTTTTAGGTAAAATCACGACAACCTATCAAGTCAAAGACCTCCTGACAAACATTTTAAAAGACGATGCTACAAAACTGGAAGTGTTGAATCGCATCGAAAAAATAGAACCGTTCATTGCAGAACAAACACCCAAGGGATCTATCAAAGATCAATTGTTGGATGAAGATGCAGAAGACTTGGCACGTCTACTGATCGAAGGGGTTGAAATGAAACGCGACACGTTGACCAAATTCTTGAATAAAGATTGGTACGACTTGCGCCCGTTACATAATTTCTTTTTCACCCGCGACGCATCCATGAGTATGTACAACGAAGTGCTTATCGGTAGAATGGCCAATGCTGTTCGTGACCGCGAGGCGATCATCATGCAATCCATTTTTGACTTTACTCCCGGGTTCAACACCAAAACGGTAAATCTGGCAACAACCCATGACCCACTTCGTAAATTAACCATCGAAGGCGGTGACGTACAGATTGCACGGGATGATATATTGGTTATCGGTAACGGTACGCGTACGTCAACCCGCGCTATCGATGCCTTGATGTATAACTTTATCAACCGAAACGAAGACAAGGTGCAACATATTCTTGTACAGGAACTACCCCATTCCCCAGAATCTTTCATTCACCTGGATATGGTGTTCACCTTCTTGGATAAGAACAAATGTATGGTTTACGAGCCCTTGATCATGAGTCCGGGCAATTACCAGACGGTTCACATCAAGATTCAACATGGGAAACTAATCAGCATCCGTCGGGAAAAGACATTGTTACACGCCCTGAAAAAACTGGGCATGGACTTGGAACCCGTGTATTGCGGTGGAGAAGACGAAACTTGGAACATGGAGAGAGAACAATGGCATAGCGGTGCAAACTTCTTCTGCGTGGCCCCGGGTAAAGTGTTAGGCTACGCACGTAATAACTATACCGTTGAAGCCATGAATAATGCCGGATTCGAAATTATTCGTGCTAATGACGTGATCAGCAATAAAGTCGATCTGAACAAATACGAAAAATACATGATCACCATCGAGGGGTCAGAACTTCCCCGCGGAGGTGGCGGTGCAAGATGCATGACCATGCCGATCAACCGCGATGCTGTTGAATGGTAAAATAAAAAGAGACTGAAAAAATCAGTCTCTTTTTATTTCTCTCCTACATACAAACTGGCAATTCCAAAAGTCAACCGCTGTTGCAAAACATTCGAGTAACCGGCACCCCGCATAATATCCAGAAAATCCTTCCCCTGCGGAAATGCGAACACTGAAGCGGGTAAATATTCATACGCCTTCCGGTTCCCGGAAATCACCCCTCCCACAAAAGGCAGGATATATCTAAAATAGAAATTATACAACTGTTTCATCGGAAAATGTTCAGGTGTCGAAAATTCCAGAATGACCACCTTTCCCCCGGGTTTCAATACTCGACACATTTCCGTCAATCCTAATTCAAGATGTTCAAAATTACGCACGCCAAAAGCAACCGTCACGGCATCAAAAGTATTCGAATCGAAGGAGAGATTCTCGCTATCTCCAAATTGAAAATCAAGCTGATCGGACAAGCCCTTTGCTTTCGCTTTCTCCCGTGCCACGGCCAGCATATTTTCCGAAATGTCAGCCCCGATCACTCGTTTCACTCCATGTTTCAACGCTTCTATCGAAAAATCACCCGTTCCGCAAGCAATATCCAACACCAACTCCTTTCGCCCTGCCCCGACAACTTTCATCGCCTTCCGACGCCAGCTTTTATCTATACCCATTGACAACAGATGATTCAACAAATCGTACTTCGGCGCAATCCCGTTAAACATTTCCTGCACCTTCTCTTTTTTAGCCATGATTTTATTCTTTTATTTCGGAGGCGAAAATAATCAATTTTTGACTAATACTAATCGACTACGGTCAGCGAGTTGAACTTTCGTGATAAAATCCTTGAACTTATCGTAATCCGTTTTCGGGAACGTACCTGCTTTCAAGCAAAAAGACCTTTTAATTCTCAATTTTTCCCCTTCCTCCCTCACTTCCATATTGTAAGACCCGTAAGGTGTGGTCAACGACACGGGAAAAATCCGTCCTTCCACCCGATACCCCTCAGGCATGGAGACCAAGATAGAGTCCTCCTGCGTATAAGGATACCGAATGACAATCGGGGACATTCGTTCCTTGGCAGTCAACTTGATATCAAAAATATTAGAAAAACGACAAGGCGTTAAGAACAACCTTCCGGTTGAGGCAGAAGCAAATCCTCGTAAAACGCCCTTTACGTCATACCCCGTTCGGGGAACCTCGTCTCCCGACAAAGGTTGAATCCTGTAATCCGCCAATTCTAGATTTCCGTAATCAGCGTGATCCTGTATCCATTTTCTCTTATCACTCTCTGATTGCCTCAACAAATCCAGGAAACCACCATTCTCAATTTCCAATCCCGTAAAAACACGTTTTAATTCAAAATCAGCATCCCCGGAAGAGTGTAAACGCACGTCAACCTCGGTCTTTTGCAGGTTATCCGCTTCCCCGTACTTACGGGTACGCGTCAATCTCCCTCCGTTTTCTCCGATCAACAAACAATTTCTGTCGGAAGTAAATGTTCCCATATATCCCATCGGAGAAGTCTGTGAAGTACACTCCAACCAAATCGTATCCCGTTCCACGGGCACGGTAACAATCACGTGGTTAAAACGAGCCGTGGGAAAATCTTCCAGAATTTCGTCCACGTGACTTCCCGCCCGGATTAAAGTATAAAAAGAAGGGATTCCGACAGCTTTCAACAAGGCACAAGTGTAAAAAGCCAAAGCCTTGCAATCTCCAAATTTATTTTGATGCACGTGTGAAGTGGCAAAAGGTTGCCAGCCCCCCATCCCCAGTTGTACGCTCACGTAACGGGTATTTTTCTGCACGTAGCGGTAAACAGCCCTCACCTTATCCCGCACGGAAGACAACGCTTCACATTCTTTCTTTATCTCGGCCAGTTGTTCCGATTTCAGATCATCCCTCCCGGAACAAAGTTGATAAATCCACTTCCCATAATTCTCCCAGCTCTCCATGTTCCCCTTATAACCTCCCATCTCGAAATTGACAGGTGCGAGATACACCACGGGCAACACGTCCTCCAGCTTCCCGGCGAAAGGCTCCGAGACAACAGGTCGCACATCATGCACTTCCCACGTGTAGCGGTAACCCGTTCCTTCCGGTTCACTTTTAGGTTCCGCCACGTTCCCGTTCCGATAGCGAAAACCCACGTTCTGGGGATCCGAGACAATAAAAGTCGAAGACTTGATTCCCTGTTTTTCGTCCCCAACCGGGGCCCAAGTAGGATAAAACATAGACCCTTTATCGTCCACCCGGTACTCCACGTTCAATATATACGGGTAATGACTCTGCACAATATCCAGATACTTCACCCGGCTTTCCGAGGCTACCGCACTCCAATCCCCGGTCATATCCCGACAATCTTTCAATGAATAGCGTTTGATCACTTTCCCGTCCACCCCGCTCACGGAAACCTTTAACGACACGATTTTAGAAAACTTACTGTAATAAAGAACTATTTTGTTCAAATCTTCTGCATATTCATTCAGAATCATCGCCTGATATTTTCGCTCCATCCGGGATTCCTTAGCATTCAATATCGTGAAATGCCTGACATCACTGATCATGTATTCATTCAATCCCTCGAACTCGATCTTTTGAGCCACCGAGAAATGCCAACAACATGTGAATAATATCCCTATCAACCAATATTTCATACCTTTTTCTTTAAAACCACGACTATCTTGGACAACTCGGCAAAACGATCAAAAAAATCTTTTAACTCCGGGTATTCCTGAGGTGTATACGTCAATTTTTTCATGGTGAAAGTAACCGACAACGTCACCCGATCATTCCCATCCAATGTCTTAAAGGTAAACAAAGCCCCTTTATTAGACAATAAATAAGCCATATCCTCCGGAAATCTCTCGATCTCGTACCCTTCGGGTATTTCTATCACGGTCGAGAAATTGTGCTGTGAACCATAGGGAAAGTCAACTATTGCCATGCGGGAATCCCGCTTGAAAAGAGGTTCTGAAGCTAACCCGTACAAAAACGGTTGTATATAAATCATATCCGCCCCATCGTAATCTTTTTTTAATTTAAAATTCTGCCTTATACCATTTCTTTCGGGCTTAAAATTGAAATCTGAAAACTCCCAATCCACGTATCTGGCCTGCAACGCCTCCTGAAACTTGTCGGCCCCCTTCTTCACGTAGTCATCCAACACTCGCAACGCAGAATATTCCTTATCCATCAAGGCAACATCGACCTCTAATTTCTTATCGACAACACGCATGGTTGTTACCACCGTTGAAACATCAGCCCCCGCACCTTTCAACGGAAACATTGTTCCCCCGTTATCTGAAATCATCCACCCGCTACCATTCAAACAACGAGGAGGTAAAAGTCCCAATGGCACGTTTGCCGTGGCATCACACAAATAATGTTCTTTCCCGATTTTCACCACGGAAACCACGTAATTAAAATCATTAAAATTAGGGTAAATTGGATGCAATACTCCATTTCCTCGTGTACTCAAAATTACCGGGTAAGCCTCCAAC
>DYVS01000221.1:0-11872 GCA_020743075.1 Butyricimonas virosa
TTGCAAATGCCCTATCGGCCATTGCTGCCTATTGTTTTTTTGAAAAGAAGCCTGCCATTGATGTCAATTTTGTCAAGGACAGGCAACTTGTGTTGTTTTAAGTTATTTCGAACTCACGTTATTTTAGTACAAAACAAAGATAGGGAAAAAGTTATCTAAAATAGTATTAAAATGTCTTTTTTCATGGATCTATTACATGCAAAAGAGACTTTTCAACTTTACTTTGAAACAGTCTCTTTTGTATGTTACTTTTAATTTACGCCATCTATCCTCATTTTCGCAATTCCAGTTCCAACAACTTCCGTAATTCCGGATTTGAAGGCCGGGGAGAGTCAATCGTTACCACATTCCCCTTTTTATCAAACACCATGAACCGGGGGATACCTTTAATTTTATAATCTTTCATTATTTTATCCCTACCATTCCTATCTCTACCGTTTGCAAATAGTTGCACTCCTTCCAAACCTTCTTTTTCCAATACCTCTAACCATTTTTTATGGTCTTTTTGCTCATCGACAGACACTCCGATAAATACCACATCCTTTCCCTCCATTTCCTTTTCTAATTTCACCAAATACGGTATCTCTGCACGACAAGGTCCACACCACGTGGCCCATACATCCACCACAACTACTTTTCCTCGAAAATCCGACAATGACACCATCTTTCCCTTATTGTCCGGATAAGTAAAATCAGATGCTTTTTCTCCTGTAATTCCTTTATACAATTTAGCCGAAACAGCATCTAAACGTTTCTGATGATTGGATGTCGTAAAATAATCCCCGTATGTATTCAACATTTTCATGTAATCTTCATATTTTCGACAATTTTCCATTCTCCAAAGAACTATTTCCGCTTTCAACAGATCACATGACAGCCATGTCAAACGTTCTTCTAACGGAATTGATGCTTTATCTCCTCCACAAGCAAAAGTCGTGTACCGCTGTAAATAATCATAGCCATACGGTTGTTCCAATATCGAAGCATCCGATAATTTATTTTTGGACACAATCGTCTTATAGTACACCGGATAATCGGCAGGAGTAGGACGGCTCGGCTTATGAGTTTCTTTACCCGCTTTCAAGGCATTCAGAATACGAAAAGCATAGTAATCCAAATCGAAATCTATCGTCTGCCGGACCAAACGACGGAACTCTTCATCCCGGAAAGTAATTTTTTCCTGAAACTCCCGTGCACGAGGAAGAAAATCCATAAAATAAGGGAAAAAATCACGATAATCGAATAACGCATATTTAAGATTATCCGTCCTTTCACGTACCGGAATCATCAGGGATTCCCAACTGGCCAACAACAGATTTTCGGGAGTATTACGAGCCGTAATCACGATCGTATCTTCCGGGAAATTCACTTCCCCCCGGTCTCCCGGTTGCATATACAGACGAATCCGATCCAGACTCTCTTTTCCCCCGACCGTGTAGAACCCTTTCCGTTCCGGTTGGAAAGTAAACCCGTACCATCCATCCCGACTCACCTTCGACGTGGCAATTAAACATTCCTTCCCATCCTCGACCTTATACAAGTACACTTCATCCATTCTCCCCCTCGTCACTTTACCCCGTATCCCGGCATAAGTCAACCGATCATTCAATTCACTTTCATAACGATCCATGTATTCTCGCATCAACCGGGCCATTTGAGGAGAAAGAGCCCGACTCTCGTTCTGACGTCCTAGCCGGATATACCGGGCTATTTGTTCATTTGTACCTTCCCGAAGGATAAAACCGTATTGAAATACCAAATCCATCACCACGTATTGAGGCAAATCACTCCCGTACTCCTCCAGACTCTTTAACACCCCTTCAACATCTTTACTTAAATAGGCCACCTCATAATTTACCAGATTCTCGATCTTTTGTTTTCCCTCGAAATCAATTTTCCCCAGCTGAACAGCTATTTCCCCGATTCTTGCCGGCCACTCGTTTTCTTTGGAACTATTCAAACGAGTCAACTCTTCCGAATAAACCGAACTAATTTTCCCATCCACGATACCCTTTCCCACGTTTCGGTCGAAATCATCTTTGTGATCAACCAAATATTCAAAACGAATATCCGTCGGCTTCATTTCCTGATCGAACAAGAACCAGTTTTCTTTACGACATCTTGCCTTATTATTTAATTTCCCGAACACTTCCAGACAAATACCTTCAACCTGCTTGCCGTCACTGGCATCTTTCAACGCTTGCACGTACTGCGGATATTGCTTTGGAGAAAGTTTCCCCTTTTGGTAACACGCATCCAAATAGTGATAAGAGGTCTTTTCGTTTAATCCTCTTTCCACCCGTTCCCGAAAACGTTCCCACTGACTGCCTCCAGCCAGTCGATGTTGCACGGTACCATCCGGACGAATGATAAAAAACGTCGGATAGGCTCGTACTTGAAACTGCTTTCTCAACTCTTTCCCCTCCCCTTTTTCCATATCAAACTTCACGCAAACGAAAGCAGCATTCATAAACTCCCCGGCTTCAGGCAAGGTAAACACGTTGTTCAACATGTTCTTACAAGGCCCGCACCAACTGGTATAACAATCCATAAACACCAATTTTCCCTCCTTTTGAGCTTGCTCCAACGCCTGCCGGAAAGTCAGATCACGAAATTCCACGCCCTGGGCATTCGCCCGAAATAGGGAACCGCACAACAGTGCGGCCCATAATATCAATCTGTATTTCATCTCTTCAACAATTATTTTTTATACTCGAAATCAACCACTTTACCACATACATTCTTGTACCGGGCAACCTCCTTCAACGAACCATCCGTACTCATTTCCAACACTACGATAGAACCCGAATTCTTCGCTCCCGAACCATCACTAACTCCAACCCACATTTGGTTGGTATTCCCAACCTGGTCACATTCGATATAATCAACATTTCCTCCTCCCACTTCATACTCCATCAATAAGTTTCCGGTGTCGAAACTGACACAAGCAATCTTGTCGGCGTAACCGTAATACAAGAAATTCGCCTTCTGGGAAGTCGTGAAAGTACGCGCTTCCTTACCGCCCGGATAAGACAATTGTTTCTTTTTCTTCGGGGAGAACTGCGGGTTACCATCCTTATCTTTACCCACCTCGAAAGAGAGCATATAATGCTCGCCCGCATCATCAATCATCACGGCACGTCCGCTACTCATAGAATACTCGTTACCAAACAATCCTCCCCACACCATCTGCATTCCCACGCTATTCGGATTAAATTCCCCGGTCAGGTCATCCGGCAAAGTAATAATTTCATCATACTGCAAAGGACATTTCATGGAAATAAAACGCTCTTTCCCCTGATCATAAAAATAAGCCCTGTAATTCACCATGGAGAAAAAGAAATCAAACGGGGCGATCTTTTGGTAGTCACCTTTCACTGCAACCCCGTACCTCGGATAACCGTTTTCTCGATTCTCTCTCCGGTAAAGGATCCCATTATTGTTCACGTATTCAAAATAAGTAATACTATGTGTTCCGAAAGACTGAGGTTTCACGACCTCCGGTTGGAAATAAAACATATCTTTAAAATCCATCACATATGACATATCCAACGGCTTCACCACAACACCACCCCGCTCGTCATCCGTCATGATCACCACCATCTTTTCCGCACCTGCCAGCATACTGGTTATATAACGAACTCCGGTCGGATTCTTACCGGCAATTTCCCCATTCACTTTCTGATAGGCATCCTCCACGACCGAACCGACAACATTCACGAAAGTCACGTTATCCTCCCCGTTCACGTTACTCAAAGCCATCATTCCCTTTGAATAAGAATTAACCACGGTAATATATGCCGTTTTTTCAGTCGTATATTGTACTCCCGTTTCTTTATCCGTCATCTCGAAAATAAGCGAATATTCCTCCGGTATACTCGTAATCTCCACATCCAAATCCTTCTCGAAAGAGAGAGTATCCGATTTCGTAGGATTACCAGAACCATAAGTAATATACATATGCCACAAATAAGTGTAATTCTCCGGGTTAAAATCACCGGTCTTGACAGTAATTTTCGGCGTAATCTGGAAATGCGTAAATTGTTCGATCGTCGTATCCTTAATATTCTCGATAGTTACATCGTTCAACTCCCTGTATATATCATTCCCCTTATCTTCCAGACAAGCGTAAAAGACACAGGCAATAAACCCTAACAAACAATATATTTTTTTCATTTATACTTTCACATTTACTAAGTTACACAAAAAATTACCAAGGTTCTATAACAGCGTTATTCTCATCCTTTACCGGAT
This sequence comes from Butyricimonas virosa, assembly GCA_020743075.1. Classification (GTDB taxonomy): domain Bacteria; phylum Bacteroidota; class Bacteroidia; order Bacteroidales; family Marinifilaceae; genus Butyricimonas; species Butyricimonas virosa_A. Next base: position 4,255 of record DYVS01000221.1, read on the forward strand.
AATTCCTCTCGAAATAATCACTCATATAGGCACCATACACTTGCCACATCGAACGCTGATCGGAATACTCGCTCCCTTCTACCGGGAAATCCCGTTTCAATTCAATCATACACAACTCGTGTTTCCGCCTAGAATAAACCCCGAAATCATACTTGATCGTCGATTCCCAATAAGTTGGCTTACCCAACATATTAGAAACAAGCAACCGACAACTCAAACGCTCGGTAATACCCAATTCTAGTGCCTCCGAAGGTTTCAAAGCGAGCCCGATCACCACTTGTTTGTTTTCCAACGCCTTATCTTTATTATAAATGATCACTGGAATATTCACGTACACCGAATCACCCGGCAACACGTATTCCACCTTCAATGCCTCGTAATGCAAACCCGCTTCCGCTGTCGTCTTCTCCTCATCCACCACCACGATCACCGGGCGTCCCTCAGGCGTTGCCTCCCCTGCCAGATTTACACGAACCCACAAAGTATCCTGATCAACCCCCTTGCCGGCAAAAGAATAAACGATACTATCCAAAGTCTTCGTCCAATAATAACTTTCCGCCTGCAACTGGAAATAAACCGCATCTTTCCCCGCGAAAGGATAATCCGCATCATCCTTACAACTTCCGAAAGCAATCAACAACAAGAAAATATAATATAACTTTTTCATAACTCCGTTTTATTTAATATCACCAAACTCTATTTCATCATCCGGCATCGGAAACACGTAATTACCGGTCATCACAACACCCATTTCAGGTAAAGTAACGTAATCAAGTCGTTTATAATAATAAAACAACTGTCCTTCCGCTATAAACTCTTTCCGGTATTCCGCCTCGATTTCCGCAGCCAGATCACAATTTTCCTCCAACGGATAATTCACGTATCCCCGGTGATCACGTAACGTTTGCAAATACCCCTTGTCCCCCGAAGCCTCCGCAGCGATCAGGTACATTTCCGACAATTTCAATAAAGGAATTCTGTTCACTCCCCTGTATTTACCGACATACGTTTTAGCCTCCCCGGTCTTCAAGAAAAACATATTCTGGTTCCGCCAATCGATATCCTCTCCGGGAGTTCCGAACACGCTGGCCCGACGAGTATCGGATATATGACACTTCATGGAACTCTCCTCGCCGAAATACACGTCAGACCGCCCCTTTTCCATATCATACACGTACAAGGAAGAAATATACTCGTTCTCACTACACAATAATCCCCAGGTCTTAGTTGTCACTAATTGTGATTCCTCCAACAAGGTAAACTTCTTTGAATCAATGACCTCTTTGGCACACTCCAAAGCGTTCTCCTTATCCCCTTTATACAGGTATACACGAGCCAGTAAAGCCGTCATTCCATAATAATTCAAACGGGATTTCCGATACAACCAAAAACCGTCACCCTGGATATAATCCTCCGTCTCATAACCTTGCTCCGTGTACGAATCGTGTGCCGGCCCGATCGGATCCACCTCCCGGATCAGTTCTCGTGCAGTCTCCACGTCACCGATTACCTTATCGATCACCTCCGCTACTGTCAGTTGAGCAATCGGTTCATTGGTCACTTTTTCCACGTAAGGGATAGCAGCTTTATCCGCTCCCCTTAAATACGACGGGGCAAATCCCCGCAACAAGTCGAAATGCAAGAATCCCCGCAAAGCCATAGCCTCCGCTTTCACGGCCTCGTACACGCCACTACTGAAAACATTTTTCCGCTCATCGATATTGGCAAGAATGTGATTACAATTCGCTATCGCATTATAATTTCCCCGCCAAATAGTGTCGATACATTGCTCAACTTTAGTTGCCTCATAATCATAATTAAGCACATCCGTGTAATCATAAGCTACATCCGTGTACACTTGGCCTACCATATCCAGAAAGCCCATCGTCTCATTTCCACCATACATTTGCTTTCTTGCCATAACCGTGTATATTCCTGTCAACGCATCCCGGAAGCCAGCTTCCGACTCGAACAAAACTTCCTGTTTTATCTGCGACTTCGGATCCACATCCAGCCAATCATTGCAACCACCCAACAAAAGAGCACCTACTAACCCAATATATTTTACTATGCTATATTTCATAATTCAAACCTATTTATTCGTAAACAACTAAAACCGGGCTTGTAAACCTATACTAAAATTACGGGCGAACGGGTAAGCGATACCCCTTTCCTGCTTCACCGTTGAAACCCGGAATACATCATTCATATAAAACAAGGCTTTCAACCGTTTTAATCCCACTTTCTTCATCCAATTCATATTGAATTCATACGACACGTTCAAGGTAGACAACTCCAGCCAATTATTATCCTCTACAAACCGAGACGTCGGCTTCGTTACACTCGTCGCATTTGCGGTCGCACCACCGATAAGCCGCGTGAACATCACCTTATCCCCCGGTTTTTGCCAACGATCCTCGAATACACGGCGATCGACATTTTTTCGCAGATCCGCATCCTGCACCTTATCCACTAACGTCTGGTTATAAACTTGCCCCCCGTAATTGTAACGGAAAATCGCATTCAACTGAAATCCTTTCCAGACTAAATTCGTCCCGAACGTTCCTTCCAAATCCGAATCCGTGCATCCGCCGATCACGTAATTATCCGTGCTCCAGGTCGTCACGATATCCCCGTTTACAGCCTGGAACAATTCATACCCGGTAGCGGGGTCTACTCCCAAGGATTGATTCACCCAAATAGAATTCATCGATTTTCCCTCGATATAACGCACTTTAGGACGATTCGATTCCTTTTTCTTAGAACCGGACATCGTATCCTCATCCTGATCATCATTATAAGCACGCAAAGCATTCGAAATTTTCATCAATTTATTCTTGTTATGCAAAGCAGTCGCATTCACACTCCAATACAATTGTTTCGAAGGATTCTTCAACAACGCCACACGTAAACTCAACTCATACCCGTAATTCTTCACCTCACCCAGATTATCCATATACGAACCAAATCCCAAAGAAGGCGGTAACGTCACGGCAGTCAACACATCCTTGGATAACTTCACGTAATAGTTCCCCGTAAAATTTATCCGCTCATCCCACAAATCAATATCCAACCCATAATTCTGCTGCAACGTGCGCTGCCATCCCAACTTCTCGTTTCCCAAGGCCATCACTTCTGCACCCACCGTGTGATGATAACGCTCACCTGTTAAATATTTATACGTCGTCATCGCTTGATAAGGATTGTAATTCTGGCTACCCGTCAAACCGTACGACCCGCGTATCTTCAACCTATTGATAAAAGTTACATCTTTCAGGAAACTCTCGTTTTGCAAATTCCATCCTAATCCCACAGACCAGAAGGGCGCCCATCGCTTGTCCGAACCGAAACGCGAAGACGCATCTTCACGAAAAGAAAGGTCCAGCAAATAACGTTCATCATAACTGTAATTCACATTTCCCAAGAAACCCACCAAGCGGGATGTATACTCGTCCCCCGAAGGAGAACCGGCTTTCTCATACTGCGTTGCAAAACTGATATAATCCAAATTTTCGTTCGGGAATCCTTCCGTCTTCACCGTAAATTCCCTCGTCACGCTCTCCTGAAGATTCCAACCCAAATTAGCATTAAGCACATGCTTCTCCATCTGGTAGAAATAGGTCATTATCAAGCTGGCATCATAACTATACTTCTCCCCGCGCGCTCCGACATAAGCTCCCCGACGATCGAAATTATCATCGTCGTAAGTAGCAAAATCCGTATGTTTAGCAGGCTTGAAATTATCCTTGTAAGTATTCTGGTGCGTAAACGAAAAACTACCCTTCAAACGCAATCCATCCATGATCGTCCAGTCTACCCCGAAATTATTCGTCACATCATTATACTTCTCCTCATCCCTCGTGTTCAACGTCGTATTATACAATGGATTAAAATATTCCACTCCTAACCCGCCACCACCGATCGGAATATACTTATCCACCTTATAGATATAATTACCGTCATCATCCTTATACCGCACGTAAGGATTAAGTCCCGCATAAACGCTAAACGACCCGTAAGGAGAATTCGTCGCCTTCACGTTCGAATAAGTCAAATTATTCCTGAAAGTCAAGCCTTTGTAAATATACTGCAACTCCATCCCCAGAGCCAAACGACGACGCCCGGACTCTTTCATCACTCCCGGTGTGTTGCTATATCCCAACTCGATACCGTATCGAATATTTTCGTTACCACCATCCAAACGCAACGAATGCTTATGAGCCACGGCAACGGCATCCAATGGCTTATCCAACCAATACGTATCATACCCCTTTTTTATATTCGCCAACTTCTCGCTATACCATTTATTCAACGTAATTTGCTGATTCACCGCCGTAGACGTGTACATTCCCGCCGCCTTCTCGATCTCCAACTTCTCCACTGCATTACACACGTTATAATCACTCAAATCGGCAATATAAAACGAGGCATCTACATTATAACTTACCTGCATCTTCCCGTTCGCCGGGGCATTCGTTGTAATAACCACCACCCCGTTGGAAGCTCTCGAACCATAAATTGCCGTTGCCGCCGCATCCTTCAACAGGGTAATAGAAGCCACCCGATAAGGATCCATATCATACACCTTCTCGGCCGTCGTCTCGAACCCGTCAACGATAAATACCGGCGAATTCGGATTACCCTCGTATTCACTCTCTATACCGGAAATACTCCCGGCACCCCGGATCTGGAACTCGGGAACCACGTTCGGATTCGAACCTGCTAGATTATTCTCTATTTTCATGAACGAAGGATCGACATTTTGCAAAGCAGTCAGAATATTTTGATTCCCACCCATTTGTAATTCTTCAGCGGTAATCGTTCTAGCTGCTCCGGTGAAACTTTCTTTCGACTTATTAAAATATCCGGTAACAACCACTTCCTCCATCTCTTTCAAATCTTGTTTTAAAATCACCTTCAAATTTTCTTCCCCATTCCATTTTACCTCTTTCGTTATCATCCCCACAAAAGAAAAAACAAAAATCGCATTATCCTTTTCAGGAACAAGTATTGTGAAACAGCCATCCACATCTGTACTAACCCCCAACTGAGTATTTTTTAAACGAATCGTAACCCCAGGAAGAGGTACTCCCGTATCATCAACCACACTCCCCTTAATCGTCTTTTTTTTCTCCTCCATAACACGGGAAATCACAATGTGATCCGCAAGAACTTCATAAGTTAAAGGTTTACCTTTAAAAACAACGTCTAGAATCTCCTTCACGGTTTTACTTGTAAAATCTTGCTTGTTTGTTTTAAATTCCTGTACATCCTCGTGATTAAACACGAACTTTAAATTTGTTTTCTGCTGGATCAAATCGAATAATTGAACAAAGGACACTTGTTCAAATTTCAGATTGATTCGTTCCTGCTGGGACCAGACTTTCGCACTTAGCCCAGAGCATGTTAATAGAACGACCAGACACGCCAATTTCATTTTAATCATGATCCTGTTCAATTTTTGAATGTTTTTTTTCATAACTTTGTTGCTGTGATTAAACATGATTCCCCGCCAAGGGAATTTTAAATTACCCCCCGGGATATGCGCCAACATATTCCGGCTTTTTTATTATATTGATTTTTTCTGCACGATCAATATCTTTCCATCCAGTCTCATTTGAATTTTTTTTGTCTTTTCCAATACCTCAATAACTTCTTCAATAGAAGCATTACGACGGAACCACGCCGTGAAATGATAATTCTTCACTTCCGCATTCTGGTAGTACACATCGAAATCATACCAACGTGCCAATTCATTGATAATATTTTCCAAACAAACCTCTTTGAAATTAAACGCACCTTCCCGCCAACCAATAAAATCCGTTACATCAACTTCTTTTATGATCCACCGCCCGTTGACCAATAAGGCCTGTTGACCTGGAACCAGCTTCTGTATTTGTTTTCCCCGTTCCAGTTGTATACTTCCTTCTACCAATGTCGTGACTACACTCTCGTTCGAATAATCCCGCACGTTAAACTGCGTTCCCGTTACACAAATATCATAATCGTTTATTCGCACGATAAAAGGTTTTTCCATATTTTTTGCTACCTCGAAATAAGCTTCACCCCGTAATTCAACTTGACGTTTATCCCCGGAAAAAGTAACCGGAAAACGGATGTAACTATCCGAATTCAACCAAACCGTTGTTCCATCAGCTAAAACTAATTTATATTCACCTCCTCGCGGAACCGTAATTGTATTATAGACATCTTCAGTTGAAGTAACATCTTCAACTGGTTTGTATACCAACTCGTTATTTGTTGAATTAGAAATTTTTGCCCCTTGTTCATTCATACTAGCAACACGCTCGGATAATTCCACCTGTTTACCCGTGGATAATGTTAACACGGCAAGCTTTCCTCCTGGCTTAACAATCGGCTCAACATAAACAGTTGTTGTTTTTTCCCGCTCCCGAGTAAATAGAAGAATCCCTATACATAAAGGTAATAACAGAATTACCGCATATTTTAAAACCTCATATATCCGAGAAATTTTTCTCACGGGACGAACTTTCCTCCAAGCTTTTTCCCGATCAACATGATCTTTCACGGAATAAGCCATTATACCCGAATGTATCTTCAATAATTCTTGGAAATACTTTTGATGAGAAGATTCCTTGTACCATTCTTCAAAATAGGCTTTCTCTTCTTCCGATAACTCATCAGAAGCGAGCTGTTTCATTATTATCTCTTCTAATTCCTTTTCCATTTTTCCTGTATTATACCCTAAAGACAGGAAAAGAAACAAATCGAGTGGTTCGAAAACAACAAATTATTTACAACCTCTATTTTTTCGACGGTAAAAGGCAAAGAAAAGTACTGAAGACGAGATCTCTTTATGCATTTCATCACGCAAAAAAGCGTACGCTTTTTTTATATGATCTTTCACCGTATTTAAAGAGATCGCCAAAGCATCTGCAATCTCCGCATAAGATTTAGATTCCCAAACACTCATCTCCAACACCCTACGACGTTTTTCTGGCAATTTATCCAACAATTTCCCAATATCTTCAATAAATTGTCCCGAATCTTCATTATTATCTTGCACTTCTTGTAATAAATAATATTGTTTGTATTTATCCACTACTTGTTGGTGTTCAAGATAATTTAAACAACGATTTTTTACAGATAATAATAGATACCCTTGTAGATTCTGAATCCCTTTCAATTCATCCCGCTTTTCCCACAAACGAACAAAGACTTCTTGTACAACATCCTCAGCAACAGCAAAATCATTCGTGTAAAATATTGCCTGTTGCACCATTCCAACATACAATAAATCAAACAGGGATTTAAATTCTTTTTCATCCCCATTTATTAAACGATCTTGATTTATTGGAACTTTTAATGTCATAAAATGAACGTTTAATAATAAAAGTCTTTTGAACAATATCACAAATATGAATATTATTCAAAGCAATGATAACTAGATATTTATAAATCACACAATTTTTGTTATACTTGAACGTCGTTACCTCAATGGGCTATCATTAAACGTTCAATTAATGATACAAATATAAAACTTTATCCCCGCATGCAATAATAAAATTACCACCTTATTCAGAATAAAATGGTAATTAACGTGAGTTCGAAATAACTTAAAACAACACAAGTTGCC
>DYVS01000222.1:0-4123 GCA_020743075.1 Butyricimonas virosa
GCAAATTTGTATCTTTTTTTTGTTAAAATTTACAAAGCAAAAAAATACACTTAACCATTATTTTATTACCTACAAAATTAAGAACAGAATATATAAAGCAAAACATTCTGCTCTAAGGTATACTATATTAATGTTACCTATCTAATTCACAAGATAAGAAGAGACCGTCCCAATGTCCTCACATCCAAGACGATCTCTTTTACCTATCGGCTTCTCCCATCTTTATTCTTCTTCAGAAACGCCGCTCAATTTTTGCTGATAATACATCTGTAATTGTGGGTCTTGCGACTGTAAAGACAACAAATAGGCTTGATTATAACATTCTTTTGCTTTTGCCTTATCTGCTAATGCCACATAACAATCCCCCATGGCTGAAATATAAATTGTCTTTTCACTCACCTCCATCGGGAAAGAGATCAATTTATCCAGCCAAATTAAAACCTGTTGGGCAGACTCTTTCGTCAATTTATCATTCACCTTCAAAAGCAAATCCATGGCTATATTCTGGTAATCCTCCTTCCCCGCCAAATCTCCCATACGCTCCAAGAGTCCCCGTTGAAGTTGGACATATTTCGCCTGATCTTTTTCCCCGTACAAGGCATAAAGTGCATCGGCCTTTGCGGTCATCAACTCTGCTACAGGCAAGCTTCTTGTCTGCACGGCATCAAACACGGGTTTTAAATCCCCTTGCAAGCGGGCAAGTACTTGTTTGTACTCCAAATTACCGGCCCTTGCCAGACTTTTAACAAGTGCATCGGTATAAGAAGCCAAATAAGAAACCAATACATGAGCCGGCACGAAATTTACAAACTCATCAAAATGTTTTATCACGAACTCCACGGATTCATTCTCCTCTTTCCAGCCCTGACTATAAAGCATGATAATTCCCAAATCTTCAGCGTTCACCATCTCCGTTCTCGGCTTCTTCTTCCAGTATTCATTAAACAGCTTTTCTACCCGTAATTGCCATTTTTCGGCATCTGCACGAGATCCCAAAGCTGAAGAATAAATGGGCATCTCTTGCAAGATACGCTGAACCAGATTCAAATCCTCTTTATTTTTCCGATGCCGTTCCCACAAATTTTCCATCGAAGGTTCACTCCCGGTCAATACTTTTGCCCAATACATCATGTGAATTTCCGTACCCCCGATCAATCTTTTCTGTTCTTTTCCTTGTCCGTTCAGAAAAACCATGGTTGGCAGAGCTTGAATACGATACTGTTGTGCTAAACTTTGTTCCTTGTCAACATCCACTCGCACACAGATAAAATGAGCATTGAAATAATCTGCCACCTCTGGCTTCGTGAACACGTTATTGGCTAACTGCATACAAGGCTCACACCAATCTGCCATGAAATCAACGAACACGAGTTTATTCTCGGATTTCGCCTTTTCCAACGCAGCTTCCAAATTATTTTCCTGGAAGGCAATACCTTGCCCCCAGGAAATAAAATGAAACGCACACAATATAGCCACACCTATAAATTTTATACTTTTCATATATTCCTTTATATTATTCGATAATAAAAGTAAACGCATTCTCTACGACTTGGCTATAACCGGGATTTGTTAACCGTACGGAAACAACATAAGTTCCCGATCCAGCAGCATGTTCCAACGGATATTCCAAAGCTCCGCCACCTCGTATTTTCAATTCATCTTTAAATTTCCGAGCTTCCGTTTCTCCAGAAGTTGAAGTTACAGACTCCACGGAAAACATAATCTGTTCCGTTCCCTCATATCCCTGCAAAGCGTAAGAAATCCACGGAGCTTGATTCTTAATCCGGATAGCATCTTTTATCGGATCCAATACTTGGGGTATAACCAATGTATCCGGATCATAACTGGCATTTTCCGTAATTAAATAGCCAATCGTCTTCTCGTGACAAGCATTTAAACAAATTAAAACAATTCCTAGTATAAATATTATTCTCTTCATAATCTATTCTTTCAATTATAAATCCTTATTTAACGTAAACGCATATCCCAATGAATGTACAACACAATTATCGGGTTCTATATTCGTGGAGGCTATTTCGATCTCTTTATTAGGTCCTTTTACGATACAATACATCCGCACGGCTCCCGCTTCAGCTACCGCACCATTGTACCCTCGCTGTGTAAACAAACATAATACTTGTCCACCTAACATCGTATAATCTTTACCTCCATCAACATTAATCCCATCCCGCTTCCCTTGCGGCACTTCATCTCGGTACAACTTTCCATCCATTACGTGGCGTAATAAAACCTCTTCGCACCAAGCGGGGTCCATATCCGCCACCCGTTCAATCTTATTTTCCAACATATAGCGACGAATGGAATGATTCGTGGGCCCAAAAAAAGTAATCTCCTTATGCTCCGGATCCTGTCCTTCAAACAAACGCACCATACGCTCTCCCGCATGGCGTACCATCAATGCCGTAGAATCCCAATCATACGAATGCCCCGGATGTTCCATATACTCCAGCAAAGAGCCATTAAAACGCCCATTACTCAAACCACTTTTAATAAACTCTTCCTTAGTACAACTTCCTAATAAAGAAGCTAATACCAACAACCCTACACTCAATAAATATTTTGTATTCATAGTTTTTTATTGTAAAAATTTATTCCAATACACGTTGTGACGCATCAAATCATTTTCTGTTTTAGCATTCGCATCTATATCCAGATACAAAGCTCCATCTTGAATATCCGCATCGGATAATTTTCCGAAAGCCTCCGGAAGTTCTCTACGCACATAATCAATACCATTCCGACGAACATCATAATAACGATGATCCTCAAAAATCAACTCTTTCTCTCTTTCCCGAAAAACCGCCAACTGTAAATCTCCTTCGGACGCAGAATAATCATGACTCTTATTTCCATAAGCCCGCTCCCGGATTCTATTCAAATCGTCCGCAGCTGCAGGATTTCCCTGCCGAGCACGACATTCTGCACGAAGTAAAATAATATCCGCTAACCTCCACATCACTTTATTTATATTCATACCAACATAACTTTCCCACCCCCACTGCGGATCGATCTCCACAATTGGATAACGGAATTTATTCATGTAAGCCTCCAAACGATCTTTCACGCTATATTCTCGCTCAATTTTATCCGAAGCCAAAGGCTCCAACACTAAAACTTGCTTACCTGCTCGAGTTACGTAATAAAGTTTCTCCGCATCAAGCCCCCAAAAATAAGCGTTCCGACGACGATCCTCCGGATCATACATTTTACGAACCGTTTCTTTAAAGATCATTACATTATAGTATTTATCTACCCCTTCCCACATATCAAAGAAAGTCGGAATACCCACGAAAAGTTCCGAAACATAAGCCGGCATCATAGAACTAACAGTCCCATCTTGAATATCTCTATGAATCTCCCAAATTGCCTCGCTACTATTTCGTTGCATCACTTTTGTGCAAACTTCTTCCGGTGAAGCCACCAGAGAATAATTTCCTGCTTTATTTTCGATAATCATCGTGCAATATTTTTCAGCCTCAATTAAATATTCCGGCTTTTCCTCAATCGTAGCACGCCAAGCATAAAGATGTGCCAATAAGGCTGCTGCAGCTCCTTTACTTCCATATTGTTTCGTGGTTCTCGACTTCCCGTTATGGTCTACCAACTCCGAATACACTGGTAATTCCAATGCCTTCAATGCCCATTTGGTTGCTTCCTCCAACACATCATGCACGGAACTTTTGGCTATTTTCCCGAAATAAGTCGTTCCTTTCGTAATAGGTACCTCTCCCCAGCGTTGTGCCAACAAAAAATAAGCAACCCCTTTAGCAAAACAAGCCTGCAACTCCCACGGTTTTAACTCCTCCTCCGTCAACGGGAAACGGGACAGATTATCCAAAATCAAATCAGCCGAATTAATCACCCGGTAATAACTTTCCCACGGGCGATTCGTATAAGCACCCCAAAACAATATCCTCGGATTCTTCGTGTACGGAGCTCCTGTCGAATCAATGACTTCTCCGGCAAGAATATGCGGATTCCGCTCTGCACCTTGACACATCATATTTTGCACATCCATCTGAAGCGATGTCAACAAATTCTCGGCATCCTTCGTAGTCTTAAAGAAATTGGTAAATGTTGTGTCATTCTCCGGTTGCACATC
>DYVS01000223.1:0-4783 GCA_020743075.1 Butyricimonas virosa
AAGTAACCAAAATAATTAATCATTATGCAACCGATACCCGAAATATTAAAGGAAAGAGACCTTTATCTGAGCGGAAAAATTGATGCCGCCACCATTGTCAACCTTGTCAAAGAGATTATGAAAATCGAAGCAACAGATACTATTGTAAGTGAGTGGTTTGAAAGGGAAATGAAACAGGCATATACACCGGAACCAATTCGCTTGTTCATCGATTCTCACGGCGGAAACGTGTATCACACTTTAGGGTTATATGATGTCATTCGCAACTGCCGAACGCCCATACACACCATCGCACTGGGATTGGCGGCTTCGTGTGCCGGAGTGATACTGGTTGCCGGTCACAAAAGATTCGCACAAGCAAACAGCTCCCTCCTGATTCATTCTATCAGTGCCCTTTTGACCGGAAAATCGGAAGAACTGAAAGACGATGTGGAAGAAACATTGCGCTTGAATGAAACCATCAACGGCATTTTCGTTGAACGCACGCAAATAACCGTACAGCAATTGCACGAAAAAGACAAATACAAAAAAGACTGGTGGATTACTGCTCCGGAGGCCTTGAAATTGGGAATCGTAGAAGAAATCATCTGATATCCGTCACTCTGTCATAGTTTGGCATAGCCGCCCGTTAGTTTTGTCCCGTAATCAAAAAAGAAAAAACATGGACAAGGCAATCAAGAAAACAGAAAAGGTTATTGAAACGGTTTGGAAGGCAACAGATGGTTTACAAGCATTTCAAGAGGCTGTGTATGAGATTGAAATCTCCCCGAAAGGAGAGGTGAAAAGAACAAAAAAGAATAGTTTTTGGGGATTCAGAGATGAAAACGAGCAAGTTGTTATTCCCACTATTTATTCTTGTGTTTGGAAATTTGAAGGCGGATTAACAAAAGTTTATAAAAATGACAAGTGGGGAGTCATTAATAAATGCGGAGACATCATTATTCCCTTTGATTTCCAAACGCTTCATTTCACCTCTGATGGAATGGTGCAAGTTCAGAAAAACAACAAATGGGGATGTCTTAGAAAAGATGGACAAACAGTCATTGCCCCTCAGTATGACTATATATTTCCGTTTTGCGGTGTTTTTGCCGGAATTAAAGCAGGCACCCTATATGGCTTTGTCCACATAAACGGAGAAGAAATCATTTCTCCCCGCTTCAATGAAATCGGACAGATTTCTCCCGACGGGACGGTAAGAGTGCGCCAAGGCACAACATGGGAACAGATTGTTTTATTTGAAAATCAAATATTTGAATAAAATATAAATATATGCATTCGTTATTCGGATATTTTGTATTTTTGATGCAATAGTAGCTCACGTACGTGCATCTTTGCTAAAGATTGCCTATATTTGCACAATTCTCAATAAGAGAGTACAAAATTCAATTATTTGTAGTATAATAAGAATGGCTTAAATCATTATGCATTTTTATCTATGTCAAAGATAGGTTACATACAACGTTATCTCATTATTATTAGAAAGATAAAAAGGAGCCCTTACATCTCATTGAAGGATTTGCTGCAATACGTGGAAGAGCAATTGGCGTTTCACGATTTGGAACACGTAGGGATTTCCATGCGAACCCTTCAGCGGGACATGAAAGATATCCGCCTTGAATTGGGGATAAGCATAGAATACTGTCGGAGAAACAAGGGGTATTACATTCCATCGGATGAAGACCAAGATTCTGACATCGAAAAAGTATTAGAGCCTTTCGAGTTGTTGAACTCCATAAATGCCGACAACGGACTGCCTGCATTTGTGTTTCCTGAACGCCACAAGGCCTCCGGCTCAGAGTATCTATATGGTGTCATCCACGCCATCACGAACCAATTAAGAATCAATATCTCTTACCAGAAATTCGGAGAAACAACCGCATTCGAGAGGATTGTCGAGCCATACGTTTTGAAAGAGTTCCACGGACGCTGGTACTTGTTGGGATATGAAAAAGTCCGACCAGAAAAACTAAAGACCTTCGGATTAGACCGGATAACCAATCTTTCGATATTGACCGAACATTTTAGACGGAGAGAAGGACTTAAGATGGAAGAATTGTTCCGGGATAGTTTTGGCATTGTGTTGGAGGAAGAACAGCCAGTAGAGGACATCACGCTCGCATTCGACCGATACGACAAAGCCTATTTGAAATCTTCACCGCTTCATCCATCCCAACAGATTATCAAAGAAGACGAGAACGGATTTGTGATCCAACTGAAACTGAAAATCACTTCGGATTTCATCATGGAACTATTGTCCAGAAGTAATTCCTTACAGGTCATCGCCCCCCAATCTTTAAAGGAACACATCCGACACATCTTTGAGGCCGGTGTAAAACGGAATAAATAATTAACTATTTCAAATCTAACATATTATGGAATACAAGAATGAATTTAGAGAAATGCTTGAAAAAGCAGAAAAGGAAGGGCAGTATGTCGGCACAGGCAATCCCAATGCCAAGATTTTGATTATCGGGAAAGAGTTGGCAATCAACCAAGAAAACGAAGAGCAAATAACGGCTGAAATCAAAACCAATGTGACCAAATGGAAGGAAAATATAGCCAATAGTTTGTCACAGAACGACCCGCTGGAGTGGACAAATCCACTGTATCTGTATAAACACAGTGAACAAAAAAAAGAAGGACACACTTGGAACAAATACCAAAAACTCATAGATTATATCCGGGAAGTTCCTCACAAAAGAGAGACCGATTTTCAAGAATACGCTTTTCTGACGGAATATAACGCCAACCCTTCTAAAACCACTGCGGGGCAAGATAACGGTCCACGAAAACAATCCATCAAGGAAAGGAATCAGTTTTTCAAGGACACCAAGTTTTTCCAACAATTTCCGATTGTCATTGTTGCAGCCGGAGATTATGCCAATAAAGGGTTTGGCGTATCGTTGGAAGAAACCTTTCAGGTAAAATGGGAAGGCGTTGTATATGAGGTAAAAGGAAAAGAGACTATTACTTTGCCCGTGAATGACTATTCAGAAAAACCACTCTATTGGTATTCCTTGCATACCAATACCAGCCAGGATAAATTGGTTGTCCACACTCACCAACTCAGCGGTGCCATTCCTAACAGGTTATTACAAGAAATTGCCCGAGAAATCAAAAAATTCTGGTTATCCTCGGATAAACTTCTCCTTGCTGATGTCTGATTTATTCATTGTTCATACGCTTAAATAGCTGATAAATAATCGCATGCAAAATTAGGATAAACCGCTTAAACCTTGATACGCAAATCACGGCAGAATGGCGCAATCAATACAGAAAGCGTTAAAAATGCATCTCATTTCGGGTAACGATTTGCAAACCTTTCTGCTTTTTAAATTCGTTTTTCTTTGCGTTTCCCGTCTTTTCGGCTTGTCTTCATTTGACATAAACGACATTGATATTAAGTCGTTTATGTCATTTTTCCGTTTCCAAGGTTATTCCAGAGATTTTCCGTATTTTTGTTGTATGTATATAATAAGAATTATCACGTACACGCTGTCATTCTTGTTTTGTTTCGTCTCGTGCAAAACAAAACAAGAAGAACCGCTGATTATACCAGAACCCGGAAGATTAGAACAAATAGATCAACGAGGGGTATTAAATGTTTGTAGCTACTACAACACGACAGACTACTATGTGTACAAGGGTATTCCCAAAGGATTCCATTACGAATTGGTAAAAGATTTCGCCGACTATTTGGGAGTAAAATTAAATATTGAGGTCAACACGAATATTGACGAAAGCATACAGAAACTCAATGAAGGCAAATATGACCTAATTGCCATGAGCCTCTCGGTCTCGAATTCCCGAAAAGAAGACGTGCAATTCAGCCAACCCCTATTCACCACCCGTCAAGTACTGGTGCAACATAAATCAGACACGCTGATCCCATCGATTCAAAATTTAAAAGGCAAAGAAATCTTTTTACAGGAAGGCACTTTCTCCACCAAATTCCTGCAACTATTAAACGATTCCTTGCAACTCGATTTGAAGATTACCGAACTGGAAGACGTCACGTTCGAAGATATTCTATTAAAAATAGAAAACGGGGAAATCCC
Source organism: Butyricimonas virosa (assembly GCA_020743075.1). GTDB lineage: Bacteria > Bacteroidota > Bacteroidia > Bacteroidales > Marinifilaceae > Butyricimonas > Butyricimonas virosa_A. The sequence continues at coordinate 4,059 of DYVS01000223.1, forward strand.
CTATACGGTAATCGACCAAAACATAGCCCAAATCGCAGCCCAATACATGAAACATATTGATTATTCCTTTCAATTATCTCCCGAAAACCCTGTGGCTTGGGCTGTCACGAAAAAAGCGACCTTATTGGATGAGGAAATTAACAATTGGCTGGGCGCAATTAAAAAGAGTGGAAAATTAAACGTCTTGTACAATCGATATTACAAAAACAGTTACATCACATCACTACACAACTCCAAATATTACAAACTGAAAAATGGAGTTATCTCCAGCTTTGACCCGATCATCAAAAAAGAGGCTCGGGCAATCGGTTGGGACTGGCGCTTGTTGGCAGCCGTTATCTACCAAGAATCCGGTTTCGACCCGGAAGCCACTTCCCACCTTGGGGCTGTCGGTCTGATGCAAGTTATGCCGGAAACCTCCCTACAACTCGGATTCGAGGAATACGAAGAACCCAAAGACAATATTCACGTCGGGGCTTACTATCTAAAATACCTGGAAAACAAGTTCAACAAATTCGACCTCGACACGCTGGAACAAATTAAGTTCACTTTGGCTGCCTATAATGCAGGGCTGGGACACGTACTCGATGCTATCCGATTAGCCGAATTATACGGGAAAAACCCCAAAGTCTGGGATAACAACGTGGATTATTTCATGCTCCATAAATCCCAACCGGAAATATATCGGGATTCTGTTGTCCGTTTCGGCTATTGCGACGGGAAAC
>DYVS01000224.1:0-10602 GCA_020743075.1 Butyricimonas virosa
GAAAAAAGTAAAACTATTACAGGAATTACATTTTTTTGAAGTAAACTTGTAACAGAAAAGAGAATAGAAAATGTTTTTTACAATTTATTGAATGTCAAATCTAGTAAACCAATTTTAGGAAACTACATAACCCAAAGTCGGACCTTTGTCGAACAAAATACAAGGCGTTTATTTTACTTTACCGCAAATTCGCATATTTTACGATAATACCACACCCCGACAACATCAGCCAAGAACCAACCAATAGGGATGGACCACCAAATTCCCGTAACCCCGACAACCGGAATTGCAGATAAAGCGTAAGCCAAAGCGACACGGGTTCCTAAAGAGATCACCGTTAGCACGACCGACATACCCGGCTTCCTAATTCCCCGATAAAAACCGTATAACAGGAATAGACAACCGATCCCGCAATAAAAAGCGCCTTCAATCCGCAGGTATTGAATCCCTATAGAAATAATTTCCGTTTCATGTGCCGGCACAAAAATTAACATCAAGGGACGGGCAAACCCGAACACGACAAAAGAAATAAAGATACAAAAAAGAGTTGCAGAAATAACCGCCACCCGGATTCCATCACGAATTCGCTTCATTTGCCCGGCGCCAAAATTTTGGGCAATAAACGTCGAGAAAGCATTCCCGAAATCCTGCACGGGCATATAAGCAAAAGAATCGATCTTAACTGCAGCTGCAAACGCAGCCATCACGGCAACCCCAAAACTATTGATTAACCCCTGAACCATCAATATTCCAAAATTCATCACGGACTGCTGGACACAAGTCAAGGATGAATAGATAGCAATTTCCTTCACTGTTTGCCATTTCATACACATATCTTCCCGTCGGATCCTGAACTCCGGGAACTTCCAAACCGTGTAAACACAAAGGCCCATTCCCGAAATGACCTGCGCGACAACAGTAGCCCATGCCGCCCCTTTTACTCCCCAATCACACCCCAAAATGAAAAGCAAATCGAGCACAATATTCAAAACGACCGCTACCCCTAAAAACCACAACGGCACGACGGAATTGCCTATTGCCCGCAACAACGAAGCGTAATAATTATAGATGAAAGTGAACCCGATTCCCCAAAAGATAACCCAAAGATAATCACGCATCAACGGGTAAACATCTTCCGGCACCTGTAATAATCTCAAAATAGGATCAATCCAAACGAAAACCGAAACATTCAAAACTAAAGTAACCAAACCAATTAACACCAAAGAAACAAAAGTACTACGTTTTAACGCTTCCCTGTCTCCGGCCCCGTATTGCAGCGAAAAAACAGCACCGCTTCCCATACACAACCCCAAAAGTACTGAAGTCAAGAAAACCATTAACGTGTAGGCCGAACCGACAGCCGCCAAGGCCTTCGCTCCTAGAAACTGACCGACAATCAGTGTATCAGCAATATTATAGAATTGCTGTAACAAATTCCCCAATATCATGGGAACAGCAAACCACAACAATCCAAGAGCTATACTTCCAGTCGTCAGGTTCCGATCCTTTTTCCCGTTTACCATTGACCTCTTCTCCTTTAAAAACGGCAGATCCCACATAATTCTTACACTTTTTACTCCCCAGGGGACAAAAGTAAAAACTTTATAACAACAACACAATTCCCATCCGGATTTCGTAATTTCGCATCGTTTTTAATGAATTAACAGTCATGTCTAAATTACGCAGTTATATACTTCCGATGGCCATTATCCTAGGGTTACTATTGCACAATTGGTGTAGCCTGTTAGCATGGATAGTTCCCTATTTTATATTTATTATCCTACTCCTAAATTTCGTGGCCGTTAATTTACGCAAGTTACAAATTTCCTCCATGCACTTGTGGCTCATGCTATTTCAAATTGTGATCAGCATCGGAGGTTACTATGCGATAAAATCAGCGGACATGAATGAAACGGTGGCTCAAGGTGTTTTAATCGGAGTTTTATGTCCCGTGGCCGCTTCCGTTGTCGTCATTGCCAGCATGCTTGGTGCCAAAAGGGAAACTACAACCGCCTACACGATCGTGGGAAATCTCATGGTAGCCATTATCGCCCCTGTATATTTCTCTTTCATCGGCTCACACCGAGATATGTCTTTCATGGATTCTTTTCTACTCATTCTCAGCAAAATTAGTCCCGTGATAGCCCTACCGTTTTTCGTGGCACTTGCTTTGCAGATTTTCACCCCTAAAGTCAACAGCTTTCTCAACCGCTACAAAGGAATTACATTTTACCTTTGGGCCATCTGTTTACTACTCACGCTAGGACAAACCATTAATTTTATATTCATCCACGGGGAAGGCAATGAAAACACGATTCTCGCCTTAGGAATCTCATCCGTCATGATCAGCACGATCCACTTTGCTACAGGCAAATGGTTAGGAAGCAAATACGGCGATCGTATTGCTGGAGGTCAACTACTAGGTCAAAAAAACACCGCCATGGGTATTTGGATGGCAAACACGTATTTGAATCCATTAGCTTCTGTGTTTCTAGCTTTTTATTCCATCTGGCAAAATCTCTTTAATAGTTGGCAGTTGTGGCATCAGGATAGAGAAAAAAATATATTGATAAAAGAATGAAGTCTCCTACTCGAAGAGACGCTGTACCGCCTACTTTTTCAAGGGAGTCTTTCTTCGAGAGAATAAATATTTTTATATTTGCAATATCAAATGGGATAGAGTAATGACAAATTACAATAAAGTAATAAAAGGTGTAAACGGAAAAGAGGAGCACGCATGGAAAGTGTTGTTCGATTCTTTTTACGTTCCTTTATGTCTTTATGCAACTCGCATTTTGAGGGATAAACAAGTAGCGGGAGATGTTGTGCAGGATACTTTTATTCGATTGTGGGAGAGCGATATTTGTTTTATGAGCGGAAATGGTATGGTGACTTATCTTTATCGTGCCGTGGCAAATAATTCGTTGAAATATTTAAGAGATCGAAATACTGAAGACGAGCATTTGAAAGAGTGGTTAGAGTGGGAAGACATGTCAGAGGATAATTTTGCCAACGTCGTGAGAGAGGAGCTTTATCGAAGACTTCGAGAGATATTGAATAAACTGCCGGAGGATCGAAGAAAAATCGTGTTGATGAGCATGGAAGGGCTGAAAGGAGATGAAATCGCAGCCCAACTCGGCGTGACAATACATACCGTAAAACAACAGAAATATAGAGCCTATAAGTTTATCCGTGCTTATTTGGGAGATCATCTTTCTTGGATATTTATTTTCTTTTTTGCCTAATTTTTTTCTTTTTCTTGTTATACTTTTTTCCTCTTTTTGGATACACTATAAGAAATTACACGAATAGTATATGAAACGTCATGGGTATAGTGTTTTTCGGAGTGTTAATTTAATACTGCGATATTTATCGGGAGAGATTTCTGAACAGGAAAAAAGCGAGTATATTCGAATGATCGAGGATACAGGGTTACGTCCTTCAGACTGGGCAGGAGATGCTTTATTGAATGGTTTAAGCGCTGAAAATGATTTTGATACGAAGACTGCTTATAATCACTTCTTGTCGAAAGTATCCCCGAAACCAAGGGTAAGGAGGTGGACAAGGAGGTGGATCGCAGCTTTATGGATTTTTCCATTGATCATAGGGGGTGTATTTTGGAAAATAAACCGGGAAGAACCGGAAAAGAAAATTGAGAAACAGATATTTCCCGTAAGTTCGAAGGCTTATGTTGAATTGGCGGATGGCCGGAGTATTGATCTTACGGCTTCAACAGACAGTCTTTCGGAGAAAGATGGTACATTAATTTTGCGAGACTCCACTCGCTTGGTATATTCTGGGAAAAATAAAACGAGCGGACAACTTATTTATAATGTCTTGAATGTTCCCCGGGGAGGTGAATTTTCTTTGATTTTGGCGGATGGCACCCGGGTTTGGGTGAACTCGGATAGTCGCTTGCGTTATCCCGTGCACTTCGAAAATGGGAAAAGGGAAGTGTTTTTACAAGGTGAAGCTTATTTTGAGGTAGCGAGAGACACGAAACACCCATTCGTAGTACACACATCTTTGGGGCAAATCGAGGTATTAGGTACCGAATTCAATATACAGGATTATGCGGATGAATCCCAAGTGATCACAACCTTGGTAAATGGAGTTGTGAGATATGCTTCAACAGATGGTGAAAACTGTATATTGAAACCAGGATTTCAAGTCGTAGATAAGGTGGGGATCGAGAATTTACAAATATGTGAGGTAAATTTGGACGAATACGTGGGATGGAAAAATGGATTGTATGTATTTTATGATGATACTTTAGAAAAGATCATGCAGAGAATTAGCCGTAATTATGATGTAGAAGTGGAATTCGAAAATGAGAATTTGAAGAAACTACGTTTTTCTGGCGAATTGGAAAGATATAATCAAGTAGAGGCTTTTTTACGTATCGTAGAGTTAGGAGGGGATGCCGTGTTTGTGGTTGAGGGAAAGAAAATTAAAATTGAACCCAAATAAAAATGTGCGGAGACCGCTAGCAACAGTTTCCGCACGAATATAGTTAACCTATTGTGAAATTAACCATTCAAAATTATGCAAAAAAAATGGTTTTATGGGCTAGGTATACCCATAAATGTAAGTAAAACAGTGAAATTTTTGTTCGTATGTATCACGTTTTTAAGTTTTGGTGTACATACAGTGTATGCGCAGGATAATCGAGTAACCTTAAAGGTGAAGGATGTATCGCTGGAACAAGTTTTATTAGAGTTAAAAAAACAAACGTCAGCCCGCTTTTTTTATAGCATGGATAAAATCCAGAATATTCGGAATATTTCGGTTGACGTGAAAGGAAAAGAGTTAGGTGAGTTTTTGAAAATGATTCTGGAAGGTACAAATTTGTCTTTCACGTATGTAGACAATGTTGTGGTACTGAAGGATAAACAAAAAGAGCCTGTCAAGCCAGCAAAGGAGACGATTCCAATGGAAGTGAAGGGATTGGTGAAGGATACGAAAGGGAATACGATACCGGGAGTGACACTTATCGTGAAAGGGACGAACATCGGATGCGTAACAGATATTGATGGCACTTTTAAATTGAGTTTACCCAAACAGGATAACATCACCTTGGTATTTTCTTTCGTGGGAATGAAAACCATAGAAGTTGTTTACAAGGGGCAAACCTCGTTGAATGTTGTGATGGAAGAGGATGTCAAGGAGATGGAGGAAGTTGTGGTAACAGGTATCTTCGAACGTAAAGCCGAGAGCTTCACGGGTGCGGCCACAGTGATCAAAAAGGATGAGTTGCTGCGTGCCGGAAATCAAAATTTATTACAGAATTTGAAAAATCTTGATCCGGCATTCAAGATTGTAGAGAATTTGGATTACGGTTCAGACCCCAATAGAATGCCAGAAATCCAGATGAGAGGAGAACAGGGTATTCCGGATATAAAGGGAACCTATAATGGCAATCCGAATCAACCATTGTTCATTCTGGATGGTTTTGAAGCGGATATTAACACCGTGTTCGACTTGGACATGAATCGAGTGGAAACGGTAGTTTTGTTAAAGGACGCAGCAGCAAAAGCTATTTATGGATCACGTGCCGCCAATGGCGTGGTTGTTATTGAAACTCATCAGCCGGAGGCAGGGCGTCTAAGAATTTCGTATAAAGGGGATTTGAATATTACCGCACCGGATTTAAACGGGTACAATTTGTGTGATGCCAGGGAAAAGTATGAGATTATGAAACGTTTTGATCCATGGGAATCCAATGATCCAACTTACAAGCTCTCGCACGAGAAATATTTAGCCGAGTTGTTACGCCAAGTGGAAAGAGGCGTGGACACTTATTGGCTTTCCAAGCCGTTGCGCGTGGGCGTAGGACATAAACATTCTCTTTACCTGGAAGGAGGTGACGAGCGTATCCGTTATAGCATGGATTTGATGTACAACGATGTCACCGGTGTAATGAAAGGATCTGATCGCAAGACTTTTACGGGAGGATTTTCCTTAGCCTACCGTTACAAAAATTTATCGTTCCGTAACCAATTGAGTGTATCATTGAATAGAGCAGATGATTCACCTTACGGTGCTTTTTCAGAATATGTCATGATGAATCCTTATTGGTCTCCATACGATGAAGACGGAAACGTGAAACAGATTGCCGGGACGCATGGAGGAGGAGGAATCAAGAAAAAATCCTGGGGTAACCCGCTTTATAACGCAACCCTGAATACCAATAATTTTAGTAAATATACCGAGTTAATCAATAATTTCTATATCGAATGGAATATATTGGAAAATTTGAAAGTAACGGGACGATTGGGAGTTTCTAAACATACCGATTTGCGAGAAGATTTCTATCCGGCATCTCATACCCGTTTTATTGATTATTCTGAAGATCGTTTTTTTGAACGGGGTTCATATTCCAAAACAGATGGAGAGGCGACTTCGATTCGTGCAGATATAAATGCGAATTATTCCTTTGCCAAAAGAGAGCACGCATTATTTGTGAATGCAGGCTATAGCGTCCAGCAGGATAAAAGTGAAAGTGTTGGCTTCGAGGTGATAGGTTTCCCCAACGATAATATGGATTTCATTGCTTTTGCCAAACAATTCCCGAAAAATAGCCGTCCCTCCGGCTCTGAAAGTTTTAGCCGGGAATTGGGTATTTTGGGTGCGCTGAACTATTCGTATGGCAATCGTTTCCTGGCAGATTTCTCCTGGAGAGCGAACGCTTCATCCATGTTTGGTGCGAATAAACGTTGGGGACAATTCTGGTCCGCAGGTATAGGTTGGAATATCCATAATGAAACATTTTTGAAAGGCTCAAAAGCGTTGAAACAATTAAAATTAAGGGCTTCGACAGGATACACCGGATCGCAAAATTTTAATTCTTATCAAGCTCTAGCAACTTTCAGTTATTATCTTGATCAAGCTTATGATAATTGGGTCGGATCTTATTTGATGGGTCTATCGAATGATGATTTAAAATGGCAGAAGACAAAAGACTATAACGTGGGAATGGATTTGAATTTGTTTGGCCGCCTGGTAGCTCGATTTGATTATTACGTTACTGACACGGAGGATCAATTACTTGATCTGACAATCCCGCCTTCCATGGGTTTCACAAGTTACCGGGAAAATTTGGGTAGTACACAGAATAAAGGTATCGAGTTGAAATTGAATGGTCATGTCTTGGCTGATGTTGAAAACGATCGTTATTTAAGTTTGTTTTTTACTTTAGCTAAAAATTCGAATAAAATCCGTAAGATTTCAAATGCTTTACAAAGCTATAATGACGAGCAGGACAAAAAGTTAGTGGAGGGATCTGATGAAGACGATGGATGGACCCGTAAACCTGTTACCCGTTTCGTGGAAGGACAATCCGTTTCGGTCATTTGGGCGGTTCGTTCACTGGGAATTGACCCGGCCACGGGTAAAGAATTGTTTTTGAACAAAGATGGAGAAATTACCTCCGAATGGAAAGCCGAAGACCAGGTGGTTTGCGGTGACGCAACTCCTAAATGCACGGGAACTTTCGGCTTGAACATGGACTACAAGGGATTTTCATTAAACATGTCTTTTTACTACCGCTTGGGAGGACAGGTTTACAACCAGACGCTGATTGATCGAGTGGAAAATGCAGATATTCGTTTAAATGTTGATAAACGTATTTACGATGCCGTGTGGACACAACCAAATGATCGCGTTGCATTTACATTTAATCCTTTTCAAATAGTTTACCCTACTTCAAGATTCGTGCAAGATGTTCGGGAATTACAGTTTTCATCATTTAATCTCGGTTATGATTTCAAGAATCACCCGTTTGTTCATAAAATAGGATTGGAACGATTGAAAGTTAATTTTTACATGAATGATGTGTTTCGGGCTTCAACCGTGAAGATTGAACGAGGTTTGGAATATCCTTTTGCCAGAACATTCTCATTCTCATTACAAGCAACTTTTTAATGTCACTTATTATGAAACAATTAAATAAAATAAGATTAGGCTTACAGGCTGTAGCCATGTTGTTATTGTTTGTTTCCTGTGAAGATTGGCTTTCGGTAAGTCCCCGTACGGAAGTGAAAAAAGATGACCTTTTTGCTATAAAGAATGGCTTTAAAGACCAGATTACCGGTATTTACACGGCTTTGTGTAAACAGGAATTATATGGAGCAAACCTAACCCTAGGTGGTGTTGATGTCTTGGGACAATATTATTACATGACTTGGAACGGGAATCCGTCAATTTATGCCGATCTGGCTCGTTTCAAGTATGAAAGTTCCGGAGCAAAAAGTGTGATTGACGGAATCTGGCTTGCCGGATACAATGCAATAGCGAATATTAATATCCTACTGGAAGCGTTGGATGAGCAAAACGATTTGTTGAAGAAGGAAGAAGCTGCCGTTTATAAAGGAGAAGCGTTGGGGCTACGTGCCTTTATTCATTTTGACTTGCTACGATTATTTGGCAAAAGCATGATTACAGGAGCAGACGAGTTAGCCATCCCCTACGTGGAAGAGATGTCAAAGCAGGTTACGAAACAATCGTCTGTACGGGAAGTATTGGAGAAAATTGTACGAGATTTGCAGGCGGCAGAACGGCTACTGGAAAACGACCCATTGATAACGGGGGGTGAGAATGTGTTTTTGGGAACTCGGAATTATCACTTTAATTATTATGCTGTGAAAGCTGCTTTGGCAAGAGTATTTTTGTGGAAAGGGGATAAAGCGAATGCCTTAAAATATGCGCAAGAAGTGATGGACGCAGGACGATATCATTGGGTTCCCCAAGAGGAGATTACAGTTTCCGAGATGAAAAAACGTAATCGTATTTTTGATTCAGAAGTAATCTTTTCGTTGAACAACACGAAGTTAAAGGATTATGGCGATCAATACTTGTGGGAAGGTGGTTCTTCCACAACCGACCAAGTGATGTACATGCAAGGCAACAGGTGCAAGGATATTTACGAAGCGGTAGATTACGGTTCTATCGATTGGCGGTACGTCTACCTGTTTATGCACGAGTCATATTATAGTTATAGTTATCGATTGTTACAATTAGATGGAATGCCAGATCATTATAAGAATATTCAGCCAATACTTCGTTTGAGCGAGATGTATCTGATTGCGGCTGAATGTGAAACCGATAAAGAAAAAGCAATAGGCTATTTTAACACTTTCCGGCAACATCGCGGATTTAATACAACAAATGATTTGAAAGTGACGATTTCTGATTCCCAGTTCCAATCAAAGATTGGAAAGGAGTATCGAAAAGAGTTCTTGAATGAAGGACAATGGTTCTTCTATTGCAAACGCTTGGATATGGCAGAATTGCCCAATTCGGAAGTTGCTTTCTCGAAAAGCTATTATTGCTTGCCAATGCCGCAAACAGAGATTGAATATGGTGGTAGAAAATAGAATGGAGGAATGTATATGAAACAGGTTATTTTGAATATAACAGTATTTTTCCTGATAGTATTGGCTTTTATTGGTTGTGAAAAAGATTATCAGGTTTACAACGCAAATCTAGAGGCAGTAAGTTTCAATTTGAAAAAGTTGACGAATGGAGAGGATAGTCTTGTTTATTCCTTTGCTTTTACCCCGGATGTTGTCGAGGAGATACTGGAAATCCCGTTACAATTGTACGGATTCACGATGAAACGGGAACGTGTGGTGAATATAATCGTTGATAAGGATAAAACAACAGCCTTGGAAAAGGAGGAATATGAATTATTGTCGGCGAGAATGCCAGCTGATTCCGTGAACGGAGTTCTAAAATTAAAAGTGAATAAATCAGAACGTATCACCAACAAGGACGTGTGCGTCAGTTTGGAGATCGGAACTTCAGAAGATTTAGTTCCGGGACCGGTAAGTTTGCGTAAATTACGTGTTTATATCAGTAACCAGCTGACGAAACCAGCCAACTGGCCAAATCAATTCGGAGATTATAGCAAGGCTAAACACCAGTTTTGTATCGAGGTGTTGGGAATCGGCTCTAATTACAACGAAAGATGGTCGCATATCACGCATTATTTGAATTTGTTGAATAAAGCTTTGTATGAATATAACAGTACGCATCCAGATGCCCCGTTACGTGATGAATACGGAGTTGAAATCAGTTTTCCCGGGTAAGTATCAATCTAAATTAAGAAGTATGAAAAATGTAAGCAAATTTATTATACAATTCATGTTAGTCATGGGGATGGGAGCTTGCTTTGAAGATAAAGGAAATTATGACTACAAAGAATTACCTGTTGTCGGAATTACGAATATTGAAGAGAAATATGGCATTTCTCAGTTTGACACGTTAAGAATAACCCCGCATTTGATATTGGAGCAAGGGAGTGAAGGGGATTATGATTATTTGTGGCGAATTTGGTCCTCTTCGGGCCTTTCCCCATTTACAACGATGTCTGAAAAACTAGAGTTGGAATATTGGGTGTCCGAGTTACCCGGTTCATATAATATAACGTGAGTTCGATATAAGGATTAAAATTATTTATTTGAATATTAGGAACATAGCGATAAAAGTTGTAAATTTATAGTATCAAAAATAAAATAAAACGATTATCACTATGTTCTCAGAGGCTAAAGTTACAGAGATTTATTGTATGGCGGACGATTTTTGTAAAGAATTTGCGTTACA
>DYVS01000225.1:0-35319 GCA_020743075.1 Butyricimonas virosa
TAAACACATAATAAAACAAATTTATGAAACGAATCATAGCACTTTTACCTTGCATCATGTTATTATTACAAGCAAATCTATCCTGGGGCCAATTCAACAAATACTTCCACAACAAAACTTTACGCATGGATTACGCCCATTGCGGGGATAGCCAACACGACGAAATTTATTTTGAAGAATTATTGGAAGAACCTTACTGGGGAGGTTCTAAAACCAATTTGATCGACACCATGTTCTACGGGAATTACTACCTCAACGTGTACGACGTGGCCTCTAACCAGCTCATTTATTCCCGGGGGTATTGCACTCTTTTCGGAGAATGGCAAACCACAGATGAAGCCCAAACAACCCGTCGCAGTTGTTCCGAAACCGTCATCATGCCTTTCCCGAAAAATGACGTGCGCATTGAAATATCCGCCCGGAACAAGAAAGGTAAATTCGTGAAGAAATTTGAATACGCTGTGGATGTTGATAGCTATTTTATCAAGAAAGATCGTCGGATGCAATACCCAACTTTTGACGTACATTACACCGGAAATCCGGCTCAACGAGTAGATATTGTCCTGCTCCCCGAAGGCTACACGGCAGACGAAATGGAACAATTCAAAGCGGATTGCAAACGCTTTGCCGAAGGTTTATTCAGTATTTCTCCTTATAAAGAAAGACAGGGACAGTTCAACATCCGGGCAGTTCTCGCACCTTCACAAGAATCCGGTGTAGATATTCCCGGAGAATATATTTGGAAAAATACAATCCTAAACTCCGCATTCTACACGTTTGACATGGAACGTTACATCATGACCTATGATAACAAAAACCTACGAGACCTTGCTGCCAACGTTCCCTACGATTTCATCTATATCATCGCCAACACGCAAAAATACGGCGGGGGTGCAATCTACAATCACTACGGGATCAGCGTCTCCGGCAATCAACATGCAGCAAAAGTATATGTTCATGAATTCGGACACTTATTCCTCGGATTAGGCGATGAATACGTGGGAGGATCCTCCTATAACGATATGTATCCGAAAGGAGTGGAACCCTGGGAGGCCAATTTAACGACCTTGGTTAACTTCGATAAAAAATGGAAAGATATGCTTGATAAAAATACCCCAATCCCCACTCCCTACGATTCTCAAAACCCGACTAAACTTGGTGTCTACGAGGGCGGCGGCTATGTATCCAAGGGTGTTTACCGTCCTCGCTACGATTGCTTGATGAACACGCTCTCCGGTAATGACTTCTGTCCAATCTGCACCCGTGCAATCAAAAAACAAATCGACTTCTATACTCGATAAATAAGAAAAAACTGTCTAGCAAGCCTATTTTTAAACGACTTCCCCTCCAGCTACCCTCCTTAACCGGGTAGCTGGAGGGGAAGCTTATAAGTACGGGATTAATCCCCAAACGATTTACCACAAATATTCCAAAAGAAAAGTACTATCACAACACGAATTATTCTTCATAAAGCGGTTCCAAGTGCAACGGGTGGCAAACCACGAAACGGGCTCCTTCCTTATAATCCCCATCCACCCATATATCTCCACCCATCATCGTGATCGTCAACTTACATATAGCCAATCCCAAACCGGTCCCCTGCACGTATTCATCTAATTTCTCGAAACGTTCAAACACTTTCTTCTGCTTATCCTCCGGAATTCCCCGTCCCGTATCGGTCACGCTAAAATAAACACAATCCTGCCCTTTATTGATCTCGATTCCCAACGTGATACACCCCTGTTCTGTGAACTTATTGGCATTCGACAACAAATTAATCAATATCTGTTGCAAACGCTGCACGTCCGTCTCCAGCATAAATTCTTCACACGGAGTCTGAAACATGTACTCCACCGCATCCCGTTTCCCGTAACTGGTCGTAGCCAGCACACTCTGGCACAAAGAAACAATCTCAACCTCTTCATAAGACAACTTCAATCGTCCCGTCTCTAAGCGGGATATATCCAAAATATCATTAATCAAGCGAAGCAATAAATCTGAATTCTTTTGAATGATTGCCACATACTCCTTACGACTTTCTGCATCACAATCGTCCGAAGTCAGAACCCCGGAAAATCCCACAATAGCATTCAACGGGGTACGGATCTCGTGACTCATGTTAGCCAAAAATGCAGACTTCAACCGATCAGACTCCTCGGCCTTTTCTTTTGCCTTCCGCAACTCCAACTCCGCCTGCTTTTGCTTGGTCATATCCTCCATACGCACCACGACACCCAATAAATTATTATCATCATCAAAAACAGGATTCGCCAACATATACACGTAATAATCCCCATGTTTCACAACAACATCAGCCACGTTTCCCGTTTTCATAGCCACTACCGCCGGACAGAAAGAACAAGGTTCATCCAGTCCTCTCAAAACCTTATAACAAACTTGCCCCTTGGAACTTTTAATTTTTCCCGGATCGACATCATAATCAATCCCGTTATGCCATTTTATCGTGAAATCCGGATGAATAAACTTGATCCCGGAATTAACATTATTCAGTATTAAGATATTATCTTTCTGGGCTTGCCACAAGGCATCTTTAAAACGTTTGGTTCTAAAATAGAAATACAAGGCTAGGAAGAAACCGAACAGTAGAACTAAAAAAGCCGAAACGACCCCTATAATCTGGTATTTATATTCCTCGAAATAGGACAAATTCTTGTTGTAAAGAACAGCATTCTTGACCTCCGCTTTATTCAAGAATCCCTCTGAACATAACTTGGTATAATCAAAACAATACTCGTTCGGAATGATCTGCATACCCGCCAGCTCGGTCGAATCATGTTGTCTCTCTAACGCCAGAGCTTGTTTGGCCATATCTTTTCCGACAGTCCGATACTGCGGTACACATCCCCCGACAGCCCAATGCCCCATCCCGATAGAAGTAATCGTGAAAGCCGGAATTTTAGGATTCGCCATCATCATCGAATACGTGGCATTCCGCATAAAATAACCATCATTTTTATCTACTCGCCACGTCCCCAACAAAATAACCGTTTTCTCCGGTAACCGGGCAATAGCATCACTGATCGAATAAATCGTATGTTTCCGGCCATCTAAAAGAATCAAATCCAGTCCCGGGAATTTCTCCTTCATCTCTTTCTTCACCAAAGCCTGCAAAGAGACTCCCCCGTAACTATTATCCGTGATAAAAGCGATATGCTTGGTTTCCGGATAAAAATCCAGAATTAACCGAAGATTTGCCACCACATCATACTCGTAAGCAAACCCAAAAACCTCCAATTCCCGAATGTTATCACTCATCACGTCCACGCTCTCTGCCTCCCAGTTCTCCAAATCGGTACCCTCCTCCGGTAACAAAACAGCATTCCGACTCACCATTCCCCCCATGATCGGAACATCCCGGGTAACCAAGGAATCCTGAGACCAATAAGCCGTCCATGCCTCCTGCCCCAACAGAATAATGAGCTTCGGTAAACCTTTTTCGATATTCTTATCCAGTAATTCTTTCATCCGCCCTTCCCACATACAAGCCTCGGAAAAACTTTTACAATTCATATTCTCTATGTCAATCGAAAATTTTCCGCCAAGTAGACCATATTCTTCTATAAAATCCGATATATTCTTGGCCGTCTGGGAAGTTTCCGGGTTGTAGGAACTGATAATTAATATCCGGGAATCGGGCTCACCGGTCCCTCCTTTTGTTGTCCAAGAAACGAACAACAAAACAAGTAACATCCCCGTGTACCTAAGATTCCTATATAGCTTTATAAAAAACTCCAACATCTTCTATTTGTAACTTCGCAAAGATATTTATTTTCACATAAAATACGCCAAAATTCATACACTTTCTACAAAAAGATATATCTTTGGCTTAAACCTTAAATTTGTAATTTATGTCTATTATTTCTTGTATCATTTCCCGGCTAAAAAGGGACGAACAGACAGATACTTACGTGCATTTTGAACAAACTGCCACGTTACGGGAAATCGTTACCACGATAGATTCACCTTATGTCTTTTTCTACACGAAATACCCGACTCCACGGTTAGGAGAACACGCACAAAAACGTTTTCTTCAGGTAGCACAAGCCACGGGAGCCGTCATGCTTTACTCTGATTATTACACGGAACAAAATGGTTCGCAAACGGCACACCCGACTATTGACTATCAATTGGGGAGCGTCAGGGATGATTTTGATTTCGGATCGATACTTTTATTCAGAACAGACGTTTTAAAAAAAGTGATCAGCGAAATGGACACGGAGTACGATTTTGCCGCACTCTACGATCTGCGCCTGCGTCTTTCCCGGGAAGGATTGATTTTCCGGATTCCCGAACTCCTGTATTCGGAAAAAGAACACGATTCCCGACGTTCCGGCGAAAAGCAATTTGATTACGTGAACCCTCGTAACCGGGAAGTACAAATTGAAATGGAACAGGCCTTCACGGCTCACTTGAAGGCCATAGGTGCCTACTTGCCTCCCGTATTCAAAACCATCCCGTTCCAAGACGAACATTTTGAAACAGAAGTCTCGGTTATTATTCCCGTTCGCAATCGGGAAAAGACCATCGCAGAAGCAATACGATCCGTCTTTTCACAACAGACCAACTTCAAGTATAATATTCTTGTTATCGACAATCATTCCACCGACGATACGACAGCTATTGTTAAAAAGATGGCCCAAAAGCACTCGCAAATAATCCACATCATTCCTCCTCGCACCGACCTCGGAATCGGGGGATGCTGGACACATGCCATCATGAGCGAACATTGCGGACGATTCGCCATCCAGCTGGATAGTGATGATTTGTACATCAATCGCCATGTCCTCCAACGCATCGTCGACACATTCCGTAAACACCAATGCGCCATGATTATCGGCAGTTACAAGATGGTTAACTTCAAGCTGGAAGAGATACCTCCCGGTATTATTGACCACAAGGAATGGACTCCGGACAACGGGCGTAACAATGCCTTACGTATCAACGGCCTAGGGGCACCCCGTGCATTCTACACGCCATTACTCCGGCAAATCAGAATCCCAAACGTCAGCTACGGGGAAGATTATGCCGCAGCACTTGCAATTTCTCGCGAATACCAGATCGAACGCATCTATGAACCATTATATTTGTGCCGTCGTTGGGAAGGTAACTCCGACGCAGATTTGAACATACAACGTGTAAATGCGAATAATTTCTATAAAGATAAAATTCGTATGATTGAAATACTGGCAAGACAACGGGAAATTGAAAATGGAGAATTGAAAATTGAAAATGAAGAAAAATCAAAAATCTTAAATCCTAAATCCTAAATCCATTCTCTGTCATGTTTTTCGACGAATTTACGAAATCACAACTAGCCTCTTGGCCCTTGGCCCGAAATAATTATGAACACTTACGGAATGTCATTTATCGTACGATTAATTTCGAGGGGTTCCAAATTCGTATCCAGCACAACCCGGACCGGATTCAATCGGCCGTGGCTAAAATAGACGAGCAATCGATCAAGGCAAGAGCCTGTTTTCTGTGTAAAGGAAACATTCCGCCGGAACAAGCTAGTTTCGATTATAACCCCACGCTGGATATACGAGTAAACCCTTATCCCATATTCGACCGCCATTACACAGTTCCGGCAAAGCAACACATTCCCCAGCTCATCAAGGGACATTTCCAAGATATGCTGACCATTGCACAAACTTATCCGGAGTACACGATCTTTTATAATGGTCCCCGTAGCGGAGCCTCCGCCCCGGATCATTTTCATTTCCAACTGGCAGCCCGTCACATCATGCCCCTAGAAACCGATGTAAACTCCTGCCCGAAAGAAATCTTATGGATTTCCGAATCACGGGAAGCCACAATCGAAAGTATCCATCACTACCTTCGCAAGAATATCATACTTCATTCAAACAATCGGGAGCAATTAATGGCTATTTTCGAGCAATTAGTGTCACTCGTGGGCCAAATCACCCCGAACGACCCGGAACCCATGATGAACCTTTTTGCTTGGTACGAAAACAACGAATGGTGGATAGTCATGTTTCCCCGTCGTCAACACCGCCCGTGGCAATTCTTTGCAGAAGGAGATGAAAACATATTGTTCAGTCCCGGCTGTGTAGACTTTGCCGGTCTGATCATCTCACCCCGGGAGAAAGATTTCAACCGTCTGGACGCCCCCTTGCTGGCAGAACTCTTTTCCCAGTTAACCCTTACCGATGAACAGTTTGAGAATTTACGATTTATGATTAAAAAAGACATTAAAAATAGGTAATTCAGAAACGGTAGCCTTGTGCGGCTGAAATCTAAAATCTAAAATCATGAAATCTAAAATAAATTCGCCGAAGGCGATCACCCTTTCCGTCGGAATCCTTTTCGCTCCTGCCATCACCTTCCGTTTGAACGGAACCTACTGGAACAAGGATCAAAAATATTCCGGAGAATATACCATTTCCAAAGAAGGGAAGAACTTGATTCTACATTCATCTTCAGGAACACAGATCGTACCGGATCACTTCACCCTTACACCGGAGAACGCTGAAACGACAAACTTTGATTTGTTAAATGTCATGATCGGGATCAATTTCCACTGGCAACGCACGGAAGACCAGAAGTTCAAAGGTACATTGAAGATCATGGACGAGGGGAAACATCTGACAGCAATCAACATATTACCCCTAGAAGATTATTTACTAAGCGTGATCTCTTCCGAAATGAGTGCCACCTCATCTTTGGAACTCCTGAAAGCCCACGCGGTCATTTCCCGCAGTTGGCTGATCGCACAAAAAATAAAGAGCGAGAAACTAACCGACACTTACCAGTCCTGCATACAGGATGAACAACAATATATCCGGTGGTATGACCGGGAAGACCACGAGCATTTCGACGTGTGTGCGGACGATCATTGTCAACGCTACCAAGGTATTAGCAAAGCCTATACGCCATTTGTCCAACAAGCCATTGAGGCCACCCGGGGGGAGGTCCTTGTGTATGACGGAGAGATCTGCGATGCCCGGTTCTCCAAGTGCTGCGGGGGAGTGACCGAATATTTTGAAAACACCTGGGAACCCGTGAAGCATTCTTATCTGACAAAAGTGATTGATAGTGATATCCAGTCTTCAACTCCCGACCTATCCCAAGAAGAGAATGCTCGAAAATGGATTCTCTCCATCCCGGATGTATTCTGTAATACCCGGGACAAGGCCATCCTGTCAAATGTTCTCAACGATTATGACCAGGAAACCCAGGACTTTTTCCGCTGGCAAGTGTCTTACACTCCCCCAGGACTATCTGCATTAATAACATCTCGTATCGGGATAGACTTCGGGGACATTCAATCCATAGAACCCGTGGAAAGAGGTGTCTCCGGGCGCATCATCCGTCTCCGTATCCAAGGTTCAAAACAAGACATGATCATCGGGAAAGAACTTGTCATTCGCAAAGCTTTCTCCCAATCCCACCTGTACAGCTCGGCCTTTATCGTGGAAACAGAGAAAGATACCTCCGGAGCTATTACCCGTTTCACCTTGAAAGGTGCGGGATGGGGGCACGGGGTCGGTCTCTGCCAAATCGGAGCTGCTGTCATGAGTGCCAAAGGCTATGATTACAAGCAAATTCTCTCGCACTATTTTCCCGGCACCCAACTACAAACAATTGAAAATGGAGAATTGAAAATTGAAAATGAAATCATAAATCATGAAATTTAAAATCACGAAATCCCCTTGGTCCTGGATCCCCACTCTATATTTCGCACAAGGTCTACCTTACGTCGTTGTCATGACACTTGCCGTCATCATGTTCAAACGGTTGGGAATAAACAACACGGACATAGCCCTCTACACGAGCTGGCTTTATTTACCCTGGGTGATTAAACCCCTATGGAGTCCGCTGGTAGACATCGTGAAGACCAAACGCTGGTGGGTCATCTCCATGCAGTTAGTGATCGGTGGAGGATTAGCTGGAATAGCACTGACTCTTCCCGGACCTCACGCCTTCCGCTACTCGTTAGCATTCATGTGGTTATTAGCCTTCAGTTCCGCCACCCATGACATTGCAGCAGACGGGTTCTACATGCTGGGACTCGATACCAAGAAACAAGCCTTCTTCGTCGGTATCCGTAACACGGCCTACCGCCTCGCCATGCTCACCGGACAAGGACTGATTGTCATGTTTACCGGTTGGCTTGAAAAGACCTATTCCTCCACACTCCCGGAAGAGATTGCCGTTCCCAGGGCATGGTCAATCACCTTCTATCTATTAGCAATCCTATTCGTACTTCTCTTCCTCTATCACCAATTCATTCTTCCCAAACCGGAAAATGATGTTCCCGTGAAAAACAGCAAACCACTGAATGCCTTTTTCCAAACCTTTATCACCTTCTTCCAAAAGAAAGGAATCATTGCAGCCTTGGCCTTTATTCTGCTCTTCCGTTTTGCAGAATCACAACTTGCAAAAATTGCCTCTCCCTTCTTACTGGATAATCCCGAAGTCGGTGGCTTAGGACTAAGCACCATGCAAGTCGGCACCATCTATGGCGTCGTTGGCCTTATCGCCCTCACGATAGGCGGAATCCTAGGCGGCATCTTCATGGCCAAGAATGGCCTAAAACACTGGATTTGGTGGATGACCGCCGCAATGAACCTGCCCAACCTCGTGTACGTTTATCTGGCATTCGTTCCCCCTTCAAACATCTGGCTAATCTCCTCCGCTGTTGCCATCGAACAATTCGGTTACGGATTCGGTTTCACGGCCCTCACCTACTTCATGATGCTCTTCAGCAAAGGTCCGCAGCAAACCGCCCATTACGCCATCTGCACCGGATTCATGGCCCTCGGCATGATGCTCCCCGGCATGATCTCCGGCTATATCCAAGAATTGATCGGCTACCAACACTTCTTTCTCTGGATCATGCTTTGTACCATCCCCAGTTTTATTGCTGTGAAATACATCAAAATATGAAAGTCGTTCGAAAGCGAACGACTTTCCCAAACAATATAAAACACAAACACATGAATATCCCTTATCTCAACACTCTTATAACATTATTTCCTATCATAGAAATGCGGATTCAATATTTTAGTCGCTAAAGTATCTACTCGCATCGCCTCTTTCTCATATCCGGCAGCCCTCAACATATCTCGTTTCAGATACATCAACTGGGAACGGATTCCTGCATCTTTTTGACTCTCTACAACCCGATCAAGTTTCTCTATTCCGGACAGGATTTGTTCCGGACTTCCGTTCTCCTTTAACTTCTCGCAAAAGATATACACGTATTCTCCGACCTTCTCATCACCGACACCGTATTTCTTAATAAAACGTTTCAAATATTTTAAAACATTATCATAATCACCTTGATAGGCCTTTTCTGTCATGTTTAACACGAACAAACTGAAATCCCTCTCCTTCCAATCCATAGAATTGATGCAGTCTCTTAAAGCAACTAATTTTTGGTAATTCTTTTCTGATCTTCCCCGGTCAACCCTCCTCACGTTGTCTTTGACCTGCCAAGTCAAAACTTTTTCTAATTTACTTTTTACTCGTTCATCACCTATTTTAGCGGCTATCTGCTCCCGTCCATGCCAAGCTAGTTGAAAAACTGGCATCAAGGCATCATTCCCCTCTTTTTCAAATAAACTCCAATTTTCCGGTATAGCTAAACGTTCCACTGTCATATCTTTAAAATATCCGGCTAATACCTCACTATATTCTCCGTAATACAAAGATTTTAACACTCTCAGATAAGGAATAAGCAAAGCCTCCCCTCGCTCTCCCGCCTGATAACGTTCCCGCATTCCCGCCAAATTCCGTTTACCATCCAAAGCTTCCTGTCCAAGCTCCAACATCCCCGATTCATCAATTCCCCCCAAAAATCCATGCACGATCTTCAAAGTTGAAGGATTCACGAATAACAACAAGGGAATAACTGAGATTTTAGGCATATCCAAAAACTCCGGAGACTTCTCTCTATATATATCATAGGAAACGCTCACGAAGTTCTCGTTATAAAAGTCTGCAACAACATTCCTGCTGAACACGTCTTTCACCAAAGCCTTACACGGGTTACACCATACGGCATTGCAATCGATAAAAAGTAATTTATTCTCCTCTTTCGCTTTCGCTATAACCCGTTGCCAATCCGCTTTTTCTAAACGAATAGAACGATCTTGTGCGTAGGAAAAACTACTCATCCATACACTTAAAAACACAAAAAACAAACGCATTTTTTTACTTTTTAAGAACAAGGGAGATTATCTCCCCTGCTAGTTATACTACTACCTATCTTTTATTTCTCCCATTGCTGCGACCTCTCTAAAACCAATATATGGAGAATTTTCCCATTCCGATATATTTATTTTAATATGCTTTCCTGTTATCTTCGGGAAATATACTCGTTGAGCGTCAAGATTAGGTTTTCCTCCTTCAGTTTTAAAATTATACGCCCCGGCCAATTCCCATTCCTCCTTATCCATACTGACATAAATCTCTGCTTTCTTTTGTCCCACCTTATTAGGATCATAATCTTGAACATACATTTCCACACCTATAAAGTCAGCCACTTTATTTTCATCTTTAAGTGATAATATCACCCAAAACTCTGATGCCTCACCTGCCACCATCCAATTATCCCCTAAAGAACCATCGATCAAAATATCCCCACTTCCTTGCCACGTCTTGGATACAGATGCTTCCCAATTACTTTGAGCTATCATATCATTGAAAAATAAGAAATATTTTCGATCACTCAAAGGATCAACATTAACCCCCTGACTATCTACATCTATTCTTATTGGCAGCAGAGAAACACCTATCGGAATCATATCTCTCTTTACATTAAACGACACTTGTTTCTCCGTTTCTTTTCTTTCAAAACGAATCTGACTTGTTTCCCAAATGACGGCCTCAGATAACACAGTCTCATAATTCGTACCGTACTCTGTATTAAAATCATCCACGAGAGCAACATCAGCAAAAAGGTCTACCGGTATCGTCAAACGATTATCAAAATTCAAAGAACACGATAAATCCAAACTTAACTCGTCTTCATGATGAAAATACACGGTATCAATTCCAGTTTCGAGCAGAGCTAAGGGTTGCAATACATTAAAAGCAACGATCACAGTCCCGTAACGATCCTCAGCCGCCTGCCCATTAACATATATACGATAAGGTAACGCATACTCTATTTTCCCGTATGTTCCCAATTCCACAATCTTATCCGGGGAACACATTACTTTGAATTTAGCATATTTCATCTCATCCGTCACCTCAAAAACAGTTTGTTCCGCATGATAACAGGATTCCGGCAAAAGTTTTAGCGTTGTCCCATGTTCCTGATTATAATTATCCAACACACTTGCATCTACCACGTACTCGACTTTAGATACACCTTTATCCGCCCAACTTTTTGTTGCCCACAAATAAACAGCTTGATCTTCTTTAAAATTGTAAATGGTTTCCTCCACGTAATCCCTAACCTCTAAAGTCACGTCCGAGGATTCCACGTCATCATCCGAACATGACGCAAATACCCATAAACTTAAAAATATATAACAAAATCTCTTCATAACTTTCCATTTAATGCTATTCCACGTCCTCTACATTTCCAGCCCGAACACAACGAACGGCTATCGCAATCCCCTCCAATTCCATCTCTTTCATCTCCCAAGGATCATCCCCCCAATCACCAGAATTCGTAGCTTGTAAAACCCAAACTTTTTTAGTCTCAGGATTCCATGTTGAAGTCCATAACATACCATGTTGCCACTGCCAGTTTCCGCCAGGTATTTGTTGATAACCAGACATCGCAACACCCAACTTTTCACGTAAAGCTCTCGCAGCCCTTTTTTCTTGTTGAGTATTAAAATTAGCAACATTGGTCATATAAATTATTTTCTCACACTCTTCTTTTGTCGGCAAACGCCATCCTCCAGGACAAGGAGTTGCTCCCCCCTGACTCCAATCCGAAAAATCCTCTCCCTCGGCATTCCACGACGGATCAAATTCCGGATATCCTCCTCGAAGAGTTTTCCCATTAGGATAAGTGTAGTCTCCTCCCCTCCCATCATCTCCTCCAAATTCCAAATTGGCAACCGGAGTATTATTTCCCCAATGATAATAATTCCCCTTAAGTCCTGAAGTCAAATTATTTACTGTCTTATCAAAAAACATCGTTGCCCCCATATTTCGATCAATTACAAATAATCCTAACTCTGCCCTTAGATCTAAATACTTATAGACCCCCATGGTATTTCTCACCGTAACCCGACATTCTCCTTTCACATCTTTCCTTGTCGCACTTGTTACAGAAATTACCACTTCACAATTTCTCACGGTTCCCCATTTCAGCTCTCCGGTTTCCGGATCTACATCTAACACCTCCGGAGTATCAGAACTCCACACGACAACAGAATCTACCGTATTAGTCGGAACACTCACATAAGACATAGATGGGAATTCGCTATCTACATATAACGTGAAAGCACTGGGACTCACTAGAATCGTATTCACCGGTCCCCCTTCTGCCAAATCTTTCTTATAATCTTTTATATCACCGGCATAATCACATGCATAGAACATAGCTATCATGGATAACAACAAAAATATACCTTTTTTCATAATCTTAATTTTACCGAATTACTATTCTATGGTTATCTGGCATTTGGTAAATTGGGGATCACCCACTTTCACCGTTTCCGTATCCACCAACCGAATCAACAATGTTAATTTCTCCGTCATTTCCGGATCTTTCCGCATCACCACGGGAACATCCACATGAAATGCATTTGCGGGAATCTTTAACAATTCGCGTAACCCCGGGTCATCAAACGCAACATAGTGTTTTCCCTCCACTGCTTGATTAGGAATCTCGTAAGAAAGCGAATCCACGATATTCCCCACATGGTCATAGACATAATCCCAACCCACGGCTTTTTCCTGAACAAGTTTCAAATAACGGTCATAGTTTTTAGCACGTCCCATAGTCTGTACTGGAATCCAGCATGTATCATACTCTGCATTCGGATCAAGAGCCATACCCCATGAATATTCGACCACAATGTCCTCATCAAAATTCGTGGTATAAAATTGAACTGTATCATTTCCCGTGTAAGGTTCTAGTTTTTCCTCCTCACAAGCAATAAACATACAACAAACGAAAAGACTTAATAATATATTTCTCATAACGGTCTACAATTTATATAATTTCAGACTCTCTTCTAGGAATTGGTAAAACATACTGGGCCTCTGCACATTTCTGATTTCCCCACAACATTCTCTCCACTCCGAGACGTTTACTCATGTAAAACACCTGTCCTTCCCCGATAAACTCTTTATAATATTCTCTCTGCAATATATCCATACGACTCCCTTCCGTCAATTCCCTGTACGCCACACCCCGGGAATCGCAAAATTCTTTATACAAAACATTAGCAACATCCAAGGGCGCACACTCTATCATGATCAAGTACATCTCTGCCAAACGAATCTGAGGTATCCAATTATTGTTATAAGCTTTATACTTATAAGTCGTAACATTTTGTGGCTCACCCGTAAAAACATCCGGATCAATTTTCCAACATAAGGTATACCTAAAATCATTTTTATCATCAAATAACCCCTCTATATTAGAGATTGGTGTTTTAAAATCAGTACCATTATTGCTAAAATTTTGTTGCCAATTATAATATGACAAGTAATATCCAAATAAACACTCAGCTTTCAACGTGTTTACCGCCTCATCAGTACTTGTGATATTTATATCATTTGCAATTCCCAATCGAAATTTGACACTTCCATCCGCATTTAGAGTTTCCTTCACCATTTGCGCATATGCCAATGCACGTTCTTTATCTCCCATCCAAAGCGCAATTCTGGCTTTTAATCCCCACACGGCATAGTAATTAAAATGATTCTGACGCCAATAATACTCTAAACGATCATAATCATCTCCTCCATTCTTATTCAGCTCATTACAAGTATGAGTCAATAAAGGCTCATACTTGCCCAACAAAAACTCAGCCGAATCCAAATCTGCCTGCAATTTCTCCATGTACTCCCCATATGTATCATAAGTATTTACCTTTTTAGATACCTGTTGCACGTAAGGCAAATACCGGTAACTAGCATCAACATTATTCGGCATAGGTCCCCACAAACGTATCAAATCAAAATGGAGCATAGCTCGCATCCCCAAAGCCTCTCCTTTGATTATATTATACGATCTTTCCGGAAGGAAATCCTGCTGTTTTAAGTATTCTAGAATAGTATTAGCATGAGCAATCATATTATATTGATTCAAGAACACATCAGCCAGACGAGAATCCGCATCAGCATCCTTATATTGATGATCAATCAAACATTGCTCGACACTCTCGGAACTAGCAATCCATATACTTGCCAAGAACTCAACATCTGAACATTGTAAATGCCCCGTAGGGCCATAATTTGAGCCAATAATAGAATACAAGCCATTTAATGCTTGCCAGAATCCCTCTTCTGTCTCGTACAATTTTGTTTTTTCGATCTCGTTTTCCGGGCGTATTGTCAACCACTTATCACAAGAGGTCAAAAAGAAAAAACATACACCTAAACTTAGTATCACTTTTTTCATAACAAATTCTTATTAAAATGAACATGAAATTCCGAATGAGGGTTGAATCGCAAAAGGATAACTAGTTCCTCTCTCTTGCTTTATTGTCGACCAATGGAAAACATTACCGATACTTGCAGTCAATGCTAAACGAGAAAAACCTGCTTGTTGAACCCATTTTTGACGGAAATCATAAGTCACGCTTATATTGTTACACTCAAAAGTACTTTCATCCTGTATGTAACGATCCGTCATATAATAATTCTTGTAATCTAACCCTGAAAAAATCACCTCATCCCCCGGATTCATCCAACGCTCACTGCTCACCCGACGGTCCACGTTAAAAGCTAAATCCACGTTCTCAATTTTATTTGCATAAGTTTGATTATACTGTTGTCCTCCCGTACGAATCGTGAAACCCGCGTACACGGAGAACCCTCGCCAAGAGAAAGAAGTATTCAAACGTCCATCCAATTTCGGCATACGATCTCCACAAACCACACGCTGTGAAACATCGTACTTGTAACTTTGTGTCCCGTCCTTATACAGATAAACCAACTGCCCCGTACTTGGATCTACACCTACAGTTGGAACAGCGTAAATAGCGTCGACACTGTTCCCCTCCTCGTAGACATAATACATTCCTGAGGATTGTTGACTTCTCAACTCGTTCATCTGCTCTTTTACGGCCTCGGAAAGTTTTAACAATTTATTCTTATTATAAGAAGTTCCGAACGTCATATTCCAGAACACCTGTTTATCTTCATTCCGAACCATATAGAAAGAAACATTCAAATCAAAGCCTGTATTCAAAATCTCTCCGGAATTTCCCGTGTAACTTTCAAAACCATTACTCAACGGTAACGCCATATCCGTGATTGAATTATCCGTTAATTTACGATAGTAATTCGCCGTGATTGAAATTTTGCTTTCCCAGAAACCGAAATCAACCCCGACATTATGTTGATACGTATTTTGCCATTTCAAATCAGGATTTTCCAATCCCCTGATCGTAGCCGCAATTGAACCATGATACACGTTTCCATTACCAAAAGTATAAGTTCCTTGAGATTGCCACGGGGAAAAAGCCAGTGAACCAGAACAACCAAACGAATATTTTAATCGCATATAATTTATAAAAGGTACATATTCTCTCATCCACACCTCGTTACTTACAGTCCATCCGGCTCCCAACGACCAAAATGGAGCGAAACGAGAATCAGAACCAAAAGAGGAGGCCCCATCGATACGATAAGACGCATCAAAGAAATAACGATTATCGTAATTATAATTTATTGTCCCCGTAAAACCAACAGCCCTAGATTTAGAGTCACTACTCGATGGACGATCTCCATAATATTTATGTCCATTTCCCAAACTATTCATCTCGTCATTCAGAAAACCTTCAACTGACATAGAACGACTTGTTGTACCACTCTCCCGAAATTCCATGTTAAATCCGGCAGAAAGAATATGCTTATCCCATTGTTTAAAATAATTCACAGTACCACCTATTGACCAACTGGAATTCTCAGTACTATTATAATCCCGTTGTCCTCGCTTTAAAATATCCTCTTTCCAAATCTGGTTGGAATGTTTAGACGACTGGTAATTATCAGAAACCGAAAAGGTCTTGTTGAAACTAACATTAGCCGTTGCCTGCAAAAAAGCTATCGGCTTGTAAGTTATCGCCAAGTTATTCGTTATCCCGTTATATTTTGATTTTGAGAAACTACCAGAAAAAGCATTCCACAATGGATTGTCTACAGGACTCGTAAACAAAGCGGTAGTTTCTGTTTCAAACTGTCTCACCACATACCCTTCTTTATCATAAGGCTCCCAATAAGGATTCATATTCACATAACTAGAATAGGTCCCATACTGACTCTCTGATGAATTATTAATATTAAACGACATCGAATTATTCAATTGGAATTTTTCTCCTAGATAAGACAACGTCACAGAACCATTCAACGTGTTACGTTTAGATCCCTTCATTGCACCGACAACATTATTATAAGACAACCCCATACTATACCTAAAAAGAGCATCACCTCCACTAACTCCCAAATAATGATTCTGGCCAACTCCCACTTGCACGGGAATGGACTTCCAATCCGTATCGACGCCTGCCAATACCCTCTCAAGCTTTTTTGCATATGAATTCTTCAATTTCAGATCTTCTGTCGCCACACTATTCTCATACAACCCGGCATCCCATTCCAACTGTAACTTCCCGGCAGCATCCATCAAGTTATAACTGCTTAGACTTGGTATCTCCAAGTTCAAATTACCATTATAAGAAATCTTTAATTTTCCTTGCTCCGGCTGGACACTTTTTATCACTACAACCCCATTAGCTCCCCGCGACCCGTAAATTGCGGTGGCACTTGCATCTTTTAAAATCGTAATTGACTCGATCTCATCATTATTCAAGTCCATCACCCGTTCCAACGTGATCTCAAAACCATCTAGAATAAACAAGGGGGTACATAATTCCGCCCTCATATCCGTCTGTAAATCACTCACGCTCGGTATTGTGGAAACACCACGCAAACGAATCTCGGGTAACTTATTCGGGTCCGAACCAAAAGCATTGTTTTCAACAATCTGGAAAGAGGGATCAATATTAGACAATGATTTCAATATATTCCGATTCCCGGCAGCCTTCAATTCTTCCCGAGTAACTTTTACAGCAGCCCCCGTGAAACTTTCCTTCGGCTTGTTAAATATACCAGTTACCACGACGTCATCTATGGAAGTAACCTCTTCCTCCATCACCACGTTTAAAAGTTTACGATCTTTCACTGTCACAACTTTCTTTTTCATTCCAACGAAAGAAAACACCAGCCTCGGGTTAGGAGCTTCGGGTACTGAAATAGAGAATTTCCCATTAATATCTGTTGTCACCCCGGCAGTCGTTCCTTCTAGAATAATCGTTACCCCCGGTAAAGAATTTCCCACCTTATCCTTCACAATCCCGGAATAAGTCACAGTTTCGTTGGGAACCACCCTTTTCAACTTTGGAGAAATAATAACGTGTTTATCCTCGACCTTGTATCCCAGATCGGTTTTCGCCAGACACAAATCCAACACGTTCTCCAAAGATTCATTACTCACATTAACAGACACTTTCCCGACTTTTTCTAAAATCGTACTACTATAAACGAACTCGTAACCAGTCTGCCTAGTAAGCTCGTCAAACACTTGTAAAAGAGTCACGTTATTCATTTTCAACGTCAAACGGACATCTTGACTGTACCCTTTCACGGGAATCAGCCACAGACACAAGAACAAACAACAGTAAAAAATACTTTGTTTCGTATAAGATTTCCATCTTACACCAAAATGTTCATACTTTTTCATAACTTTGTTATGTTTTTACATTTATAATTGCCTCACCCAACTGTGAGACGTTATTAAATTGAACGGCAAGGAAGTATTAGGCGTACTTCCTTGTTTTATTTATCCATTGAAACCACTATCGTTTTACCTGAAATACTACATTTCACACACGTTGCCAATTCAATAATATGAAGTACATCATTTATATTTTCATACCTTGGAAATATTCCCGTAAACTTCATGTTTCGAATCGCATCATTACTCATAAATACATCAATATCATACCAACGTTCCAATTCGTTAAACACCTCTGGCAGTACTTGATCTTCAAAAGCGAAATCTCCGTTTTTCCAACTCACAATCGATTTTATTTTCACCTCGTGAACTTTAGGGCCATCTTTTTCCAGTACCCATTGTTGTCCCGGCCTTATCTTCATCGTCTCTCCTAAATATCCTACAGCAACACTTCCCCCAATCAAGGTGGTTTTGTATTCTTCCCCTAAATAGGCTCGTACATTAAACGATGTCCCCAACACCTTCACAACCACATCCCCCGTTCGTACCAGAAAAGGACGTGCTGAATCTTTTGATACTTCAAAATATACCTCACCTTCCACCCGCACTTCTCGTCGATCACTCCGGAATACAGCAGGAAACTGGATGCGACTGGAGGCATTCAACCATACCCGAGTTCCATCGGACAAGGTCAACTTGTACTCTCCCCCAACTGGCGTGAAGACTGTGTGCAGGGGAGGGGCAATCGGACTATCTTTAACGACAAGCCGGGTACTATCGCCAGCAACGAAAACCTGGGTTTCTCGCTCTACAATTTCCACTTGCATTGTATCTCTTAAATCTATATGTTCTCCATCACTCAAAACTAAAACAGCTTTACGTTCTCCAGGTACGATGGAATTTTTCTCTAATTTTACTAAAGGCTCACTCTCTTTTTCCTGAAGAATAACCCATCTTTCCAAACAGACTCCGATCAACAAGACAAAGGTTGCCGCAATCGTGGCCACTCGACGAAACACACGCCGCTTATCAATCGTTCGTTTTGCCAGTATAAACCGATGAAATCCCCGCTCTTCGTCAAACAATTCATGTTCTACACGCTGTATATTTACAAATTCCTCGCTCTCGAAAGTTCGGAATAATTCCCGATGCCGATCACTTTCCTCTATCCAACGCTCCACTTCTTCACGTTCTTCCATGGAAACCTTTCCGGAGACATAAGCCTGTATCAATTTCGCTATCCGATAAACATTCTTCATAATTCTACGATCATTTTGAATATATAACAGGATGCCATTCTAAAAGTGTCAAAGAAACAATAAAAAAAATTGGACATTATAATATTAATCCTTACACTTGTACTGCATGAAATATATCCTATCTTTGTTCACTCAAAGAAGACCAGAATAAAATGACAGACACGGGAAATCATAATATTTGGGTAAAAAAACTTATCGAGGGTGACGAAGCTGCATACAAGATCTTTTTTAAAGAATACTACCAGATATTCGCACACTTCGCTTTTAAATACGTGAAAGACATTGATGTTGCAGAAGACATTGTCCACGATGTCATTCTAGATTTATACAGTAACAAACGAGATTTTACCAGTCTCAACAAACTCAAATCTTTTCTCTATCTCTCTATCAAAAACCGTTGTTTCAATTATATTGAACACGAAAACGCAAAACAAAATTACTTGCAAGCAAGTACACTCCAGCAAGATGAAGATTATTTTCTGGACGCAATCATCGAAGAAGAGGTCTATTTTCTCATGCATAAAGCCATAAACGAACTTCCCGACCAGATACAAACAATATATGAACTTAGTTTAAAAGGAAAATCCAACGAGGAAATCGCTCGAGTTCTCAACTTATCACTCGATTCCGTGAAAAGCTACAAGAAACGGGGGAAACAAATATTAAAAGAAAAATTAAAAGGCCTCATCTGTTTCCTCTCCGTTACGCTATAATTCTTTTGTTATATATATATCCCGCTCACCCATTGATTAGTCGACAACCGGGAATTCGATCGTCTCACTTTCCTCGTTCCAACTCTCAATCGTAAAATTTCCGGGATCACCACCGGGTAATATTTTACCGACAACAATATTCAACGTGAGCCGCATATTGGAAGATAACGTGGAAGTCAATGATTTAGAAAGAGTATGCACGGAACCATCCGCCAAGGTGATAAACAACTCCAACAAAGGATTCGGGGCAGAAGGAAACAACATCACGGTTGGATTACTCATGATGGTGGCATCCTCAGAACGGGACAATTCGAATTTCACGGTTTTCGTCATGTTCTCCGCCTCGGCCGTGTAAAAATTCATCTTCTCGGCAATATTTCCAATATGAACGTTCACGCTTGTTATGCTGGAACTGAACGCACTATTATCCTCTTGTTTCAGTATTACCTTCAAACCGGCGGTAACCCGTGTAAGAGAAGCCGTCAAATCCTCCGTTCCAATATGTATCGGTTTTATCGTATAAACCAAATCATACACGGGCATATAAGTCCCGTCAGTATTGGGACGCAAGCTAAAATAGAGTTTTGCCAGATCAGCTCCATTCGTTAATCCCGGGTGAGTAATTGCCGGAGAATTATAAATCGGCTCATCGTATTTAGGCGTCCCCCAATACACCATGTTATACTCGCCGATAGGCAAGTGAAGTTCCCGGTTATTGTCCCCGTACACGTCTCCCTTTGATATGACATAATAACCATTAAATACCGTGAGCTTTCCATTTATATAGTTACCATAGTAAATAGAGGTTTCATCCTTACACGGATACACCTCAAGAATCCCCGTGAAAGGATTCTGATTAAGTGGATCGGTTACCCGAGCTCTTATTTTAGGGGTAATTAATCCAGACGTTTCCCCATAAGATCCCTCATCATCATTGTCTGAACATGCCGAAACTAAAGTCAGAAGACCAAGCATTACAATCATTAATTTCTTCATAGTACCTTATTTTAATTTGATTATCAACCAAAATACGGTCTATATACGAAATAAAACAGGTAAAAGTTTATGAAATCAACAAATCTCACTTAGTCTAAAATACCTCACCATCACTTACTCTTTTATCAACTTCAAATTCTTCACCCTGATCCGGGCTGCCAACCAGGCCGAGAACTGCTCTTCCTCCGAATCAGATAATTGTTGTCCGAACGCCACGATAGCAATATGTAATGTATCAGCACGTAAAGAATCCACTTGATTACGAATCACCCTGGATATAGCAAGACTTTTCACGGAAGGATAAAGAATCTTCACCTCAGGAGTTACCTGCCGCCCGATCGTATCATATAGTAAATAAGAATCCAACCTTTCACGCAACTCTGAAATTTCTTCTTCTTGCGAGGCTATCCGCTGTTTGTTCTGCATGTAGTAATCCTGCAACAACATATTACTAACGTCATTTTGCATCTCGGTATCCTCTTTCCCGAATCCCTGGTGAATCACCAGAGGAACATCATGCAACCCGTAATGCAACATTTTTTCTTTCAACGACACGATCACCTCCTCTGATATTTCCTTACCAATCAACGACACTTCAATCCGACGCTCCGGGTTCTCGGTTTGCACGTAACGATCTACCACCAACGTGTTCGGAAAATTAAACTCGTTTTTAATAAATCGACTGGCATTTGTCTCGAAAATATTTGTTTTCACCATATTGTAGGTAATATACAGGCTCGGAACCATCGTCAGGAAAATGATCGAATACACGATACGGTGTACTTTCTTTTCCTGTTCCTTATCCATGAACTTCTTTTTGGAGAAGTGCATCAGTCGTACACCCAAAGTCGTGGCAACAGCAATAAATACCGAGTTAATCGTGAACAAATAGAATGCCCCGAAGAAATAACTCAAGTTACCGCTTGCCAACCCAAACCCGGCCGTGCACAACGGCGGCATCAAAGCAGTGGCAATAGCCACTCCCGGAATCACGTTTCCCTTCAACTTGGCAGAGGAAGCCACGATTCCCGCCATACCGCCAAAAAAAGCAATTAACACGTCGTATATAGTGGGAGTCGTCCGAGCCAACAATTCCGAACGGGCCTCGTTCAAAGGCGATAACAAAAAATATAAAGTAGACGTTAACACGCTGAATATCGTTGCGATCAGCAAATTACGGAAAGCCTTCTTGATCAGTTCAAAATCGTTGATCCCAACTCCCAGACCGATTCCCATAATCGGCCCCATCAGCGGGGAGATTAACATGGCTCCGATAATCACGGCCGTCGAATTCGTGTTCAATCCCAAAGATGCGATAAACGTGGCAAAAATCAATACCAACAAATTTGTCCCCCGGAACACGATTCCCTTACGAATAGCCTCCACCGTATCTTCTTCCCGCTCCTGTTCATCTGACGGGTCCAAGATTTGACGCAAATACACCCGAAAACGCTGTAATAATATTATCATACTCTAAATCTATACATCCACAAAAAGCTGAAAATTGCTCATATTTTTAAATCTTCGCAAAAGTATAAAATCTATTACATATTCTTCCATTTCCCCCATATATAAAAGAACTAACAATAAATGAAATGCCCCCAAGAGCTTATTATCAAATTTCTTGGGGGCGACTCCATACAAGAACAAACTGGTTCTTATACCATAATGAACTGTTATTTTATGATCTCAACAAGAACACAACGATTCCACTCATCCTTGTCATAACGAGAACTAACACCTTTATGATCTTTCACGATACGGTCTTTATTTATTCCGTATTTACTAATAAACATATCAGCAACCGCATTCACGCGTCTTTCCGAAATAATCATATTTGCTTTTTCTGTTCCTCGTTTATCAGCAAAACCGGTTAAACGAACACGCACATCGGGGTTTTCTTTCATAAATTGAACCAAGTTGTAAACCCCAACCTCCTGAGTAGGATCAATTTTTGAACTGTTGAAAGCAAAGTTTATCGTTGTCGGTAAAGCCTTAAATATCACGCTATTTTCAGCTGCTGGAGCCTCCTGTCTTACCACTTTAACCACGGTGTCCGGGGTACGACGAAGCAATTCTTTGATTTGTGCCTCTTGCGCTTTTGTCAGACTCTGAAGGTCTGCATACTGTTTCTGGCTAACAGCCTTTTTAAATGAACGGTTTTTGAATCTGAAAGTAACCCCGACACTCAAATTACTAATCCCGTCATTAGGGAACCCGCCTCTGGTCACGAGATCATCATCCAAAATCATCCCACCATATTCCAAATTCAAATCAAAACGTTGAGATAACCGGAAACGAGCTTGAATACCTGCATTAATTGTAAAAGACTGATCACTACCGATAAAAGCACCACCTATTCCAGCAAAAGGTACCAAATCAAAGCAACGATTCTCGTTGTAACGACCGAAGAAGTTTAACAAACCAAACATAAAGTCACCATGAACGGCTCCGTAATGCTTGTGTAACATCGTTTTTCCGTTATTTTGAAATCCATGTAGAGCACCTCCTAAACCTTGAACTCTCACTCCCCACCAAGGTGTAAACCATTTACCAACAGACAAAGCCGGCATAAAGGTTAACCGATCACCGAACTTTGCATCTGTAGACCCCTCAGCATAGAGGGTTTGAGCCCCTAAATTCAATGAAATAAACCAATTATCCCAAAATTTGTTGGTTTCAAATGATGTTTTATAACCCGGCAGTTTCTTTTCCTGATTATTCTGCGCAAACGTAGAAATGTGTAATACTACCAATAGTACTAAAAATACGATTTTTTTCATTTCGAAATAGTTAAAGTTTATATTGCAACCTTTCTCAAATAAAATTGGAGAAAAACGCCGCAAATGTATAAAAAAAACAATTACTGTATTTTATTATACACAAAATAACTACATCTTTATTGCTAATAATCTTAGAACGTGATCTTTAAGTTCACGGAAAAAGTACGTCCGAAACCATAGAAAACCTTAGCTGTATCTTTATTATGCCCAGCACCATCCTCCGCATCAGCGATATACTCTTTATCCAAAAGATTATTCACGTTCGCGGAAACCATCACGCCAAACACTTTACTCAACGGGAACCGATAGTTGATATTAGCATCCAGAACACCATATGCCGGCATTCTCCAAGGAGATTCAAATGCTTTTTCAGCTCCCAAATCATACCCTAAAGAAGGAGTAAACTTTGCATAATTACGGGCAAAATGAGAATAATCCACTCCCACATGTACCCCTTTCAAAAACTGATAACTTCCCCCTAAAGCAAAAGTCGTTTGTGCGGAATTACCCACACGCACATCCTTCATTTTCACAACATTTTGAGCATGATTCTCTCCCCCGACCTGGTTTACCGGATCTCCATTCTTATCAACCGGTTCTCCGGATGAATTATAAGCATATCCTTTACCGTCTCCATTCCAATGCCAATCACCCATGGAAAACATCCCGGTAACCTTCAGATCTTTCAACGGACGTAACACGAAATCAACCTCAATCCCTTGATGTAACGCATCCAGCCCGGTCAAATTCACCCGCACCCGTTCCCCGTTCTTCTCAAAGAAATTGGCCAACGTCTTATCCATCCATGAAGTACGATACAAATTCACGTTGGCATCCAACCAAGATGAACGAAAACCGTACCCCAACTCAAAAGTAAACACCTTCTCGTTCACGGCATCCGGATTCGTCTCGTTACTCACATCCTGCTGCAAAAATACTCCACCTTGCATGTAAGGAGCCCGGGAAAAATACCCAATATTTGCAAATACGTTATGATGATCCGTCAAATTATAATTCGCCCCGGCTTTTACCGTTCCACCCAAGAAACTCTCCTTATCCGATTTCGCCTCATTTTTCGAATAATAAAAACGATCTTTCCGCCAATAAGTTATATTTGAAAGAGACCCGGCAACAAACACGCTCAAAGCATCCCGGTTATATTCCCCTTGCGCAAAGAAACCTTCCTGCATCATATAACCATCATAATCACGGTAAACAATATCCCCTTTCTTCAATTCCTTGTTTTGCCATGTATAATCGTCAGCCTTGTATTTTACATTCATCCGACTATCATCAATAAAATATTTTCCCCCATACAAATCCACGATCTCATTATAATGCTTTCCTTTATAATAGCGTAAATCAATTCCCCCGTATACATCAAAATATTGTCCCAGTTTGGTCGTATATGTAGAAATCAATCCATACCAATTATGCTCGTTCCGGCTCATAGCCATGATCATTTCCGAACCGGTCACACTTATCGAATTCAAATTATAAACAGCCGTATAATTAAATGTCCCATCGACTGCTCTGAAATCACCCGTCGTAGGCTCCCCCTTCGAAGTTCCATACCAATCATATTTATGAGCTTTATTAGAGCGTCCTCCATATCCGCCTCCTCGCCCTAAAGACAAGTAAAGCACGCTAGACAAACTTGACTTATCGTTAATCTCCCAAAGGTGATTCAATGAAATTTGAGGCTTGTGATATTTATTATATGCCGAAACTTTCCGCACCTTCTCTCCTTTCCAATCTGCAAAACCGTAAGATGGATTATACTTCGTATCGTCCAACTTCTCCCAAGCCTTGATAAGCATCTTATCATTCCTATTACGTTGATTATGCCATTGCGGAGCGCCAAGAGCAGTTAGGGACAATTCATGATTCTCTCCTAATCTCTTGGAAACATTAATAAAATAAGAGTATCCCACGAAATCTGTTCCTTGTATATACCCGTCCCCCCAAGTTCTTGCTCCCAAAATAGACATGGCCCATCCATTTTTTAACAAACCGGTAGAGAGGCTAAAAGCCACTTTGTTATAACCATCATTCCCCACTCCGTACGAAACAGAACCTCCGGCCTCAGCATTCGTCGTATTCGTCACGATATTAATAGAACCGCCAACAGACGACACAGCAATCTTTGATGCCCCTAATCCTCGTTGTACTTGAATAAAACGGGTCACATCTGACAAACCTGCCCAGTTGGACCAATAGATTCCTCCCCATTCCATCTCGTTCACGGGTACCCCGTTCACCATCACAGCTATATTCTCCGTCTCGAATCCCCGCAAATTAATCCGTCCGTCTCCAAACGCTCCCCCCTCTTTCGTGGCATAAACGCTCGGTAAAGACTTCAACATCTCGGGAAATTCCTGTGTTGAAAGCTTCTCTTCGATCTCTTTCGCAGTCACCACCGACAAGGCTACCGGAGTCTTCCGGTCCACGGCCAAAGAACCTTTCACCACCACATCTGCCAAATTAATATATTCCGGCAACATTCCCACTGTCCCCAGATCCATCTTTTTATCATCCACAACAACACTTTTTTTCACTTCCGAATAACCTACACTCCGAAATACCAACACCACCGTTCCCAAGTTTTCTATCTCCAATTCAAAATATCCATCCGCATCCGTGGCACACCCGACTGTCGTACCCTCCACGTTCACGGTAGCCCCGGCCAATACCTCTTTTGACTGAGAATCAACAACTCTCCCCTTAATTACCCCTTTTGCCATGACATTCCACGACATACCTAACAGGAACATAATCCCACAGATCACTTTTAATAACATGCTCATATCACCTTCATTTTAACACAACAAACAAAGTACCTTCTATTTAGCACAAATCATGCTTGCGAAGGTAAGTATTTATTCACAACACTCCTAATCATTTATAGAATTTATATACGAGTTTACAGTATAAAATTCACACTCCCCCTTCTCCGTCAGTTTCGCTGCCACCTTCCTCTTTCCTTGCCTGAGAGGGAAATACTATTCTATTTCATTGTTTATTAAATAAAAAGCAGATAGTAATGATTAATCATTCCCTAATTATTCGTACCTTTGCTTAACCTACGAATTTATATACAACAAGATGATATATCTCATCAAAACCGAAAGATTAATCATACGACTCGCCAAACCGAAAGATGCAGAAGACATTTTTTCTTACCGTTTTGACTTTGCAGAAAACAAATATCAGGGATGGTTTCCTGATTCAGTTGAAGACGTCCGTAATTATATCAGCAATATGCCAACGACAATGGATATTGCCAATACATGTTTTCAGTTTACTATTATTCTTGCAGATGAAAACAGGCTAATTGGTGATATGGGAATCAGCTTTACCAATCACAACAATATGCAGGCCGAACTTGGATGTACACTACATAAAGATTATCAGAAAAAAGGTTATGCTACAGAAGCATTGCAAGCAATGGTTGATTATCTTTTTGGTACGCTCGATAAACACCGGGTTATAGCCTCTGTCGACCCGAGAAATACAGCTTCTATCCGATTAATACAACGATTGGGGTTCAGAAAGGAAGCCCACTTTAAAGAAAGCTATTATTTGTGTGGGAATTGGGTAGATGATATAATTTATGCGAAACTTAAAACAGAGTGGGATAATAATAAACACAGTAAAGAAGAGATAATGATAGATCCCAAGATTATTGCCTTGCAATTTAATGAATGTATCAGTAAAGCTGATATTAACGGACTATCCAGTTTAATGACTGAAAATCATATTTTTATCGACACGGCAAACAATCGAATTGTAGGAAAATTTGATAATATCGTTAAGGTATGGAAACCGTTTTTTAGACTTTATCCGGGATATCGAAATATTTTCGAGAGCGTAACAGTAAATGGTTCTATGGTTATTATGCAGGGATATTCTATTTGTTCTGATCAGATTTTAAATAATGTTCATGCTATTTGGGTTGCAGAAATAAAGGAAAATAAAGTTAATCTATGGCATATCCATCCGGACACGAAAGAGAATAGAAATAAGTTTGGTACATAAACATGAAACAATAAATATTGGAGAATATAAATGAATTTAGATTACAAGGTTGGAGAGTTGATTTATGATGCAGATATATATGATGGATTAAACACCTTTCTATCTGATTTGCAATTTTACAAAAAATGGCTACCGAAAAATCCGGAGACTAAAATACTTGAACTATGCTGTGGTACAGGCAGGCTTACAATCCCCATCGCCAAAGATGGATACAGCATTTGCGGGGTAGATTACACGCCCTCAATGCTCGAACAAGCAAAGATGAAGGCTGCCGAAGCAAAATTAGTGATTAATTTCATAGAAGCAGATATTAGAATACTCGACTTACAAGAACAGTTCGACCTTATCTTTATTCCATTTAATTCAATTCACCATTTATACAGAAACCAAGATCTATTCCATACGTTAAGATGCGTTAGAAATCATCTCAAAACAGGAGGTTTATTTCTGTTAGATTGCTTTAATCCCAACATTCAGTATATTGCACAGAATGAAAACATACAGGCAGTAATTGCCGAATACACAACAAACGATGGACGGGATGTGTTGATACAACAAACCATGCATTATGAGAGTGCAACTCA
The DNA here is from genome assembly GCA_020743075.1 of Butyricimonas virosa. Classification (GTDB taxonomy): domain Bacteria; phylum Bacteroidota; class Bacteroidia; order Bacteroidales; family Marinifilaceae; genus Butyricimonas; species Butyricimonas virosa_A. The sequence goes on from DYVS01000225.1 coordinate 28,297, forward strand.
AATTAATCGCATAGAATGGCACTATTTTATCAATGGTAAATTTCATTCAATCCAGAATTTGGACATGAGAATGTTTTTCCCTCAAGAATTGGATTCATATTTGGAAAGGGCTGGTTTTAACGTTATTCATAAGTTTGGAAGTTTTGAAGAGGAAACATTCTGTGATAACTCGGAAAAACAAATATACGTTTTAGACCTTAATGATAATACGACATTATACTAAAAGACACAAAACCAAAGATGAAAATGGATTTTAAAATCAGGATAGCGCAACAATCTGATAGTGCAGAACTAAGAGATTTATATAAGAACACTGTGCTTGTTATAAACAGGAGTGATTATTCACAGGAAGAAGTTGAAGATTGGGCTTCATGCGGAGATGATCTTTCCAATATAGAGGAAATGATAAAGACCCACTATTTTATTGTGGCTGTTAATCAGTTATCTTGGATTGTAGGCTTTTCATCCATTACGCCGCAAGGCTATCTGCACTCTATGTTCATTCACGCAGACTTTCAGGGTAAAGGCATCGCAACTATGCTTTTGGAAGAAATAGAACGATATGCTATTACAAAAGGTATTATACAAATCACATCAGAAGTGAGTTTAACTGCTCGTCCTTTCTTTGAAAAAAAAGGATACATGGTCGAAAAGGAACAAAAGCGACAGGCAAATAAACTATGTTTGACTAATTTTTGGATGTCAAAGACCTTATCTATAATAAAACCATATTACGGTCGTATTCCTGCTTGTGGAGTGTTTTGCGGTGGTTGTCCCGTTTATACACGAGAGAAAAAAACTTGTCCAGGAGCAGAGAACAACAAAAACCGCTGTGAAAAATGTAGAACATTTCACCAATGTTGTGTTGAGAAAGGAATAACACACTGCTACCAGTGTCATCTATTCCCTTGTATCAAGTTCAAAGGTTTTACAAAACGTTGGTTAAAGTATGGGCAAAACTTTATTGAGAATCAGAAATTTTTAAAGCAAGTGGGTGAAGTGGAGTTTTTGAAATTTTATAATGAAAAAGTTACAGATTAAGTTTAGCCCATTTCTCTTGTATACCTAAAATAAGCTAAATCTTTGCTTTTATGGAAAGGTATTAACCGATCTCCTTTGAAAAATCGGTTGGATAATAAAATACCAATCGGCTTACACCGGAAGATAGGAAAAACCTAGAGTAATCCCCTAGAATCATAAGCCCGGGAAAAACATACCCACATAAACGAACAAATCTCCCAGCCTTCCTCGCAAGTAAGACTTTGCCCGCTGCTTTTAAGTTTTTATCGTGTTCAAGGATATATCCAACTCTTCGGCAATTTTCCGGTCCTCTTGGCCATCCACGTATGAACGCTTAAAGATTTCCTTGCATCTATCCGGTAACTCGTCAATCGCACCAAAGAGTTCCGCCACCACATCAGCCCGAATTTGTTGACAAAGAAAATAGTCTTCATCCAATTCTTCCCGATTCAAATTTTTATAATTCCGATCCCGAATCTCTAAATCCCGGAGATAATTCAAACACCGATGCTGCACGTTATTGTAAAGAAAAGTTTTTATCGTCTTTAAGTTAGGAAAACCACCCCGGTCCATTTTCCAAAAAGAAAGGCACACTTCCTGCACGATATCCTCCGCTTCCAAACTATCCCGCACAATACGGGCTGCAAAAAAGCATAAGGCCTTATGATACCTCTCAAACAACCGCTGAAAAGCCTCCTGCTCTCCCTGTTCTAAACATTTCACAAATTCCGGTGACAGAATATCAATATTATACATCAAATCCCTATACTTAATTTGCTTATACACATTCCTATCAAAACTTCCGATAAATAGGAACACTTACAAAAATAAGTATTATTTTATCAAAATAAATTTCTCAAATATCAAAAAGAGCAGCCTACCCATTGGCAGACTGCTCTTTTCCTTTTTTACTTATTCTTAGTAGATAACCTTATCTTAAATAACGTGAGTTACTTTCCTTTTTACATTTACCTTCACTTCAGGAAGACTAACCGGTCCGAAGATCGTGTCTTGACTTGCAACTTTCTGCACCGGAGCAACTGCGGCAGTGTTTTCCACCTTCTCTTGATCGGCATAAGCACATACGATTTTTTCAGCCTTAGCTTGGTTTAAACTACGCCCACCGATAAACACTGTAATCACAGCCACGAATACTATTATAATATACTTCATCATTTTATTTTATATTTAAAAATTAGACAACCATTTTTGTTAACTCTCTTTATTTCGTTGTTGTTGTCTTTCAACAATACAAAAGTACGACACTTCCCTCTACCGGGAAAATTATCCAAGTTATACTTTAGTTGTCATAAGGTTAAATATATGTTAGGCTTAAAAAAGACAATCCTCTCTTTTATAATTATTAACCAAAACGGATTTCCCCGTACAGCAAAGGGTTTGACGGACATTTCACGCTAAAGGCCACACGTTAACGAAATCATAATTCACTCCCTTAAACCTCAAATTTTTAAGAGAAACAATTTATCGGGAAATCTTGATTTTACGCTGATATTTATAAAAACAGGAACAAAAAAGAATGTAACGAAGATCATTTTAGTATCATCCGTTACATTCCGTAATCATTTTATCGAGTTACCCAGTGTAAATAGTCGTTATCGAACTTCCGATCCCGGTTTCACCTCTTTATCCGGTGAAACAAAGGAAAGCGTTCCATCGGCATTCTCGGCCATCAAAATCATTCCTTGTGACACGATGCCTTTTAACGGTTTCGGTTCCAAGTTAACCAACACGCTGACTTGACGTCCGATCACCTCTTCCGGCGTGTAATGCTCGGCTATACCTGAAACGATCGTACGCTCGTCAATTCCCGTGTCCACGGTCAATTTCATCAACTTTTTGGTCTTGGCCACTTTCTCGGCAGCAATGATCTTACCTACCCGAATATCCATTTTCATGAAATCCTCATACTGGATATTTTCCTTGGCAGGGGCAGCCTTCACAGAAGCCATCTCGTTTGCTTTCTTGGTAGCTAACAATTTATCGATCTGGGCTTGAATCATTGCATCCTCGATCTTCTCAAACAACAATCCGGCCTCTCCCAATTCATGCCCGGCAGGAATCACGCCATCACCCAGTTTAGCCCAATCAATCACGTCAATATTCATGAACTCACGTAATTTCTGAGAAGAGAACGGCATGAACGGTTCCATCAACGTGGAAAGGTTGGCAGAAATCTGTAAACAGATATTCAGAATCGTCTTCACCCGTCCCTCGTCTGTCTTGATCACTTTCCAAGGTTCGGTATCCGCCAAGTATTTATTACCCAAACGAGCCAGATTCATCGCCTCTTTCAACGCATCACGGAAATGGAAGGTTTCCAGACTCTTCTCTACACGTTCCACGATTAGCGGAATTTCAGCCAAGACCTCTTTATCGTAATCCGTCAACTCTCCCCGTTTCGGCACCCGGTTGGCAAAATACTTTTGCGTCAACACCAATGTACGGTTAATGAAGTTTCCATAGATAGCCACCAGCTCGCTGTTATTCCGAGTTTGGAAATCTTTCCAAGTAAAGTCATTATCTTTCGTTTCGGGAGCGTTTGCAGTCAACACGTAACGTAACACATCTTGTTTACCGGGGAACTCCACGAGATACTCGTGCAACCACACTGCCCAGTTCCGGGAAGTGGAAATCTTATCTCCTTCCAAATTCAAGAACTCGTTGGCCGGCACGTTATCCGGTAATATATAAGAACCATCGGCTTTCAACATGGCCGGGAAAATAATACAATGGAAAACAATATTATCTTTCCCGATAAAATGAATCATCCGGGTTTCCGGGTCTTTCCAGTATTTTTCCCATTCCGGGGTCAAGTCTTTCGTGGCTGAAATATACCCGATCGGGGCATCAAACCACACGTAAAGCACTTTTCCCTCGGCACCCTCAATCGGAACAGGTACTCCCCAATCCAAATCACGAGTCACTGCACGAGGTTGCAAACCGTTGTCCAACCAAGATTTACATTGCCCGTAAACATTCGGTTTCCACTCTTTATGTTCTTCCAGAATCCATTCTTTCAACCAACTTTCATACTGATCTAAAGGCAGATACCAGTGCTTTGTTTCTTTCAGTTCCGGTTTGTTTCCCGTGATTGCGGACACCGGATCAATCAAATCGGTAGCGTTCAAGCTAGTTCCACAAGCCTCACACTGATCCCCGTATGCCCGTTCGTTACCGCAATGAGGACATTTCCCCACGATATAACGGTCTGCCAAGAATTGTCCGGCCTTCTCGTCGTAGAATTGCATCGAGGTCTTCTCGATAAATTTCCCCTCGTCATACAGCTTCTTGAAAAAAGCGGAAGATAACTCGTGGTGCGTCTTCGAACTTGTCCGGGAATATATATCAAACGAAATACCCAGTTCTTCGAAAGAATCCTTGATAATCTTGTGATAACGATCGACAATATCCTGCGGGGTCACACCCTCTTTCTGAGCCTTGATCGTGATCGGTACCCCGTGTTCGTCCGATCCACCGATAAATGCCACATCCTCACCTTTCTTTCTCAGATACCTCACGTAAATATCGGCAGGCACGTATACCCCCGCCAAGTGTCCGATATGCACGGGTCCATTCGCATAGGGCAAAGCCGTGGTAATCAAATTTCTCTTGAACTTACTCATATATCCAGTTTATAAACTTTTGAACTCTAGTGGCGCAAAGTTAGAAAAATATTAGTTACCTTCGTACTATAATAACAAAACTTCAACTTTTATGTTACGACCTATATACCTGCAGCCGGGAGATAAGGTGGCTTTAATTTCACCCTCGGGTATCGCAACAAAAGAACAGCTGGATGCAGCATGTTCACTCCTGACTTCTTGGGAGCTGGAAGCTGTACCCGGACAACACGTTCTCTCCCGACACGAAAGATTGGCAGGCACGGATGAAGAACGATTACATGATTTGCAAACAGCCCTTGACGCCGAGGACATCCGGGCCATCTGGTGCATGGTGGGAGATTACGGGATGTTACGTATCGTGCAGGAGGCGGATTATTCCATATTTCAAGGAAACCCCAAATGGGTAATCGGAATGAACGACATCACGGTGTTACACTCCAAACTCCATTCCCTCGGAATCGAGAGTTTACACGCCTTCATGCCTTCCGATTACAACACAACTTCCCCGGAAGTGGTCACGCAATTACGGAATTTCCTTTTCGGGATCATATCCTCATACGCCATACCTACACACCCATTCAACCGACCGGGAATCGTGGAATCAGAAATGATCGGTGGAATGTTGCAATGGGTGCATAACCTGCATGACACTTGCATCGAACGGAACACGAGAGGGACAATCCTTTTCATCGAGGACCCGTCTGACGATCTATACGAAATCGATCGTAACGTGAAATGTATGAAATATGCCGGAAAATTCCAACACTTGGCCGGTTTGGTGGTCGGGGAATTCGGGAAAGACTCGCCCCCGGAATTTAAAGAAGAAGTGTATAAACTGATTCATGACGCCGTGGAAGATTACACGTACCCCGTGTGTTTCGGTCTTCCGGCCGGACACGTGCGCAACAATTTTCCCCTAATCCTGGGAGCAAACGTAGAATTAGTTGTTCACCTGAAAGGAGCGGAACTACATTTCCCCTGATCACGTACAAGCCATGCACAGAATTTTATTGGTAACTCTATTTTTAATTTACATTGCAATGAATAATATTGTTTATCCGGCCAAGCTGGACACCCTATACCGGGCGATTGACTATCGCCAGTCACAACACGATTTGCCCTTGATCGGCATTTCTGCCAATTTCGAAAACGGGAACTCGTGTATCGAACACTCGTACGTGATTTCAATCCTTCAAGCGGGCGCAATACCCGTGCTACTTCCCGTGCATAACGACATTGAAACACTTCGAAAGACTATTGAAACACTCGATGGATTGATGCTTACCGGGGGTGGAGATATTAATCCGCTGTACGGGAACGAAGAGCCTCTACCCCCACTCGGAAGTATTGATGCCGCTAGAGATCAATTCGATTTCACGCTGGTAAAACTAGCTGCCGACCGGCAAATCCCCATTTTCGGAATCTGCCGCGGGCACCAGATCATTAATATGACTTTCGGGGGGACAAACTATCAGGACATCTATTCCCAACATGAACAGCAACTACTGAAACACAGCCAGTCCATCAGCCGGGAATTCGGTTCCCACACGGTAAACATTGTCAAAAACACCGTACTCCACTCCATTCTCGGAACAGACTCCTTGATCGTAAATTCATACCATCATCAAGCAGTCAAAGACGTGGCTCCCGGGTTCCGGGTAAGTGCCACCTCTCCCGACGGGATAGTGGAAGCCATGGAAGGGATGCCCGGACACCGCATATTCAGCGTACAATGGCACCCGGAGAAAATGGCTGTTCGCCCGGACGAGCAAATGATGAAATTATTCCATTATTTCGTGGACGAAGCCACCTTGTTTAAGAAAGCCAAAGAGATTCACCGAAACAGTCTTATCGTGGATTCCCACTGTGATACCCCGATGAAGTTTACCGAAGGATTCAATTTAGGGGAACGTCACGAGGATGTTAAAGTCGATCTCCCCAAAATGCAGGAAGGACGAGAAGATGCCGTTTTCATGGTAGCCTATCTTCACCAAGATGCCCGGGATGATGAATCCCTGCAAGCTGCCACGCAAAAAGCCGTGGATATTCTTTTCCAGATTTCCGAGCAGGTAAAACTCAACGAAAGCCAGGTAGGCATTGCCTATAACGTGGATGATTTGATCTACTTGAAAAATGCCGGAAAGAAAGCCATCTTCCTCGCCATCGAGAACGGATACGCCATCGGCAAAGACCTCAACAATCTTTCCATGTTCAAAGACATGGGAATCACGTACATTACCTTATGCCACAACGGCAGCAATGATATATGCGATTCCGCCAAGGGTGAGCCGGAACATGACGGATTGAGCCCGTTCGGTCTGGAAGTAGTGAAAGAAATGAACCGCCTCGGCATTATCAT
>DYVS01000226.1:0-10621 GCA_020743075.1 Butyricimonas virosa
CCAAGAAAAAAGTAAAACTATTACAGGAATTACATTTTTTTGAAGTAAACTTGTAACAGAAAAGAGAATAGAAAATGTTTTTTACAATTTATTGAATGTCAAATCTAGTAAACCAATTTTAGGAAACTACAATGGCATGAAGCAGAGTATTTAAAAACAAGCAAACAATAAAACATTGCAAATATCAAATCCGTATTATATTTTAGCATTCAAAATATAACCTTTCAATGATCCTATTTATGAAAAGAACAATTTTACACATTACATTCATCATAGGAGCAATTCTGTTTCTCACCCGGTGTGCCACCGTGCCACTCACGGGTAGACACCAACTTATCCTATTCCCGGAAGATCAAATGGTCTCCATGAGTTTAACCTCATACAGTAGCTTTTTGAAAGAAAACAAATTATCTACTGACGCTGTCAACAAACAACGGATCAAAAATGTAGGAGCCCGCATCTCGAAAGCCGTTGAACAATATCTCGCCGCTAACGGACTGCAAAACCAAATCGCTAATTTTGAATGGGAATTCAACCTCGTTGCCAGCAATGAACCCAACGCATGGTGTATGCCGGGAGGTAAGGTCGTTTTCTACGAGGGTATATTACCTTATTGCCAGAATGATGCGGGAATCGCTGTTGTCATGGGGCATGAAATCGCTCACGCCGTGGCACACCACAGTAACGAGCGCATGAGCCAACAGGCACTCATTCAATACGGTCAGGCTGCCGCCACCGAAATTCTAGGACACAACCAAAGTGATACAAGAAAAGCCATCCTAGCCGCCGCAATCGGCATGGGAACCAATGTGGGAATCACTCTCCCCTTCTCCCGTAAACACGAGTATGAGGCGGATCACTTGGGACTAATCTTTATGGCCATGGCCGGTTACGACCCGAATGAGGCTGTCGCTTTCTGGACCCGTATGGCAAACGCATCAGCAGGCAAGCAACCCGAATTCCTGTCGACCCATCCTGCTGACGAAAAACGGATTGCCAAACTAAAAGCGGCCATCCCGGAAGCATTGAAATACAAGAAAAACTAGAGCAACTACAAAACATATCATAATCAACACATTGGCTTACATCTATTCGTTATCTCTTCGATATACTCTCGTTAAAACACTCCTCTATAAGAACGAAGATTTATCGACGCCACAAGAACCGTTCAACGAACAGATGCAAGCCCATAACAAACGAAAAACAAACCATGAATGACAAGAATAAGGCATTAATTTACCCTTTCCCGTCATTTTCAAGGAGAAAATTTCTACTTTTGTTGAATCATATCAATAAAGCATTATAGTATCATGGAAAACAAGTTAACGATATACAACACGTTAAGTCGAAAAAAAGAGTTATTTGAACCCATTAACCCGCCTTTCGTAGGATTATATGTTTGTGGACCAACCGTGTACGGGGATGCTCACCTCGGTCACGCCCGTCCGGCAATCACCTTTGACTTGTTATTCCGTTATCTTAAATTCATGGGATACCGGGTAAGATACGTCCGCAATATCACAGACGTGGGTCACCTCGTGAATGATGCGGATGAAGGAGAAGACAAGATCGCCAAGAAAGCCAAACTGGAACAACTGGAACCGATGGAAGTAGTGCAATTCTACTCGAACCGTTACCACAAAAACATGGAGCAACTGAACACGCTGCCCCCCAGCATCGAGCCACATGCGTCCGGTCATATCATCGAGCAACAAGAATTAATCAAACAGATCATCGAAAACGGTTTTGCCTACGAAAGCGAGGGAAATATCTATTTCGACGTGGAACGCTATAACCAGAAATATCACTACGGTAAACTATCCGGTCGTAAAATCGACGAATTGTTTGCCAACACGAGAGAACTGAGCGGACAACAGGAAAAACGTAACCCATTTGACTTCGCTTTGTGGAAAAAGGCTTCCCCGGAACACATCATGCGCTGGCCCTCACCTTGGGGTGTAGGATTCCCGGGATGGCACTTGGAATGTTCCTGCATGAGCCAGAAATACTTGGGAGAAACGTTTGACATCCACGGGGGCGGTTTGGACTTGCAATTCCCGCACCACGAATGTGAGATCGCCCAAAACGTGGCCGCACAAGGACATGAGGCGGTAAAATACTGGATGCACAACAACATGGTGACCATCAACGGGCAGAAGATGGGTAAATCCCTGGGGAACTTCATCACGCTGGATCAGCTCTTCACGGGCGACAACAACGTGCTGGAACAGGCTTACTCCCCCATGACCGTACGTTTCTTTATCCTGCAGGCACACTATCGTAGCCCGCTTGACTTCTCGAACGAGGCATTAAAGGCTGCAGAGAAAGGTTACGAGCGAATGATGGCTGCCGTGTCACAACTCAACAAGCTGAAAGCGTCCAACGAGAACACGGTAGACATCGCCACTTTGCAAGCGAACTGTTTCGAGGCTATGAATGACGACTTGAACACACCGATATTAATCGCCCACTTGTTCGAAGGTGTTCGCATCATCAACTCCATCGCGGCAGGCTCGGAAAAGATCAACGCAGAGAATTTGGAAATGTTGAAAAACCTATTCCACGGTTTCGTGTTCGACATCCTCGGTCTCAAAGGAGAAGAGGACTCCAGTGCCAGCAACCAAGCCCTAGGCAAGGTGATCGACGCCATGATGAACGTGCGGAAAACCGCCCGGGCTAACAAAGACTGGGCCACCTCCGACCGTATCCGTGACGAGCTGAAAAACGCTGGTATTCAAATAAAAGACACGAAGGACGGCTACGAATGGAGCCTTGAATAATTTTAGATTTTAAATTTAAAATTTTAAATTGTAGACGAGTATTTTATAATTTTAAATCTACAATTTAAAATTTAAAATATTATACATTATGCCTTATCTCTACTACATACTACTTTCACTCCTGTTGCTCTCCGCCTGTCAAGGAGAAAAAAAGAGTAAAGGGGACCAGAACCAGATTACGGTAGACAACGCCCAAAGCCGCAATACGACGGGACCTAAATACGTGAAAAGCGTGCAATTCGTGTATCCCATGAAATTCGACACCTGTCGGTTCAACGAGGAACTTAAAATTGTATACGCGAACAACAAGCACTATAAAATAGACTCCGCCCACCTGTTCTTCAACCAGCAACAGATTGCTACACTCGACAGCGCAACCCGAGAATTCGTGTTCAAAATCCCGAAAGAAAAATGTGGTACCAACACGCTCAAAGTGATCGCGTTCCACCCCAACAACAAATGCGGGGTAGCAACCCAATCCTTTATCGTCAAACCGGATAAGGCTCCGAAATCACTTCAATACCAACTGGTGAAAACCTATTCCCACGCCACGGATGCTTCCACGCAGGGATTGGTATATATAGATGGTATTATGTACGAGGGAACCGGAATCAAAGGCCAATCCACCTTGCGCAAGATCGACTTGGAAAACAACAAGACACTGTCCATGTTGGGATTGGACAGCCAATATTTCGGGGAGGGCATCACGGTTTACAAGGACAAAATATACCAGCTTACCTGGACTTCCCAGAAAGCGTTCGTGTACGACTTGGCCTCTTTCACGCTGTTAACGACATTCGACTACTCCATGGAACAAGGCTGGGGGCTGACCACGATGGGAGACAAACTCATCATGAGTGACGGTTCGCACAATTTGTACCATCTGGATCCGAACCTCTTCAGCGTCGTAAAAACCGTGGAAGTCTTCGACAACAAAGGTCCGATGACCAACTTAAACGAACTGGAATATATAAACGGTTATATCTGGGCAAACGAATGGCTTACAGACCGGATTGTCATCATCGACCCGCAATCAGGCGAGGTGATAGAGGAACTGCTACTACCAAACCTGCTCACCGCCTCCGAAAGAGCCAAACTGGACCAAAACGATGATGTTCTAAACGGTATCGCATACAATGAAAAGAAGGGCACGATCTACGTTACCGGAAAACACTGGCCAAAACTATTTGAGATAAAAACGTTCTAATTTTAGATTTTAAATTAAACAACCTTGATGTATACTTGAAATTCTAAAATAATAAATGACAAGAATCTAAAATCACTAAATCTAAAATTAATCCGTGTTTAGAATTTAAAATCTAAAATTTAAAATTGAATTTATGGTTGACGTAAAAATAGAGCCCTCTTGGAAAGAACTCTTAAAAGATGAATTTGAGAAACCCTATTTCTCTGAGTTGATCCAATTCGTGAAAAACGAGTACAAGACCACCAAGATATACCCCCCGGGAAAGCTCATTTTCAATGCCTTTGACCATTGTCCCGCGGAACAAACCAAGGTCGTCATTCTCGGACAAGACCCGTACCACGGTCCCGGTCAGGCGCATGGACTTTGTTTTTCTGTCCCGGAAGGTATCGAGCAACCACCTTCATTACAGAACATTTTCAAAGAAATAAATAATGACTTGGGTAAACCCATCCCCACGTCAGGCAACCTTGAACGCTGGGCGGAACAAGGAGTGCTATTACTCAACGCTACATTGACCGTGAGAGCCCATCAGGCTGGTTCACATCAGAACAAAGGTTGGGAAACCTTCACCGATGCCGTCATCAAAATCATTTCCGAGAAAAAAGAAAACCTCGTTTTCTTCCTTTGGGGTTCCTACGCCCAACGCAAAGGTGCCTTCATCGACACCCAACGGCATTTGGTGCTGAAATCCGTACACCCCTCCCCCTTGTCTGCCAACCGGGGCGGCTGGTTCGGCAATCACCAATTCAGTCAGGCGAATGCTTATTTGAAATCGCACGGCTTAAAAGAAATAGAGTGGTAACCACTCTATTTTTTTCACCCGTGTAATTTCAAGTTACAAGCTACAGGTTAACAAGTTGCAAGTTCAGACAAAACAGTACCTTCGCACTTCGAACCTGTAACCTGCAACTTGCAGAGCCGCAGGCTCAACCTGCAACTTGAAAATTCAGGGAATTTTCAAGCTCCGCAAACGTTTGAAATTTTTCTCTCGTTTCCTTGCAAATCTCTGTTTTTAATGCTTAACTTTGATGCACGAATATAAAATATAGCAGCTATGGTTAATTACAAAGACTTAGGACTGGTTAATTCCAGAGAAATGTTCAAGAAAGCAATGGAAGGTAAATACGCTATTCCAGCTTTCAATTTCAATAACATGGAGCAAATGCAAGCTATTGTTGCAGCTTGCGTGGAAACAAAATCTCCTGTTATCTTACAAGTATCCAGTGGTGCCCGTAAATATGCAAATCAAACCATATTACGTTACATGGCACAAGGTGCGGTTGAATATGCCAAAGAACTTGGATGCAATATTCCAATTTGTCTTCACCTCGACCATGGCGACACGTACGAATTGTGCGTATCTTGTATCGAAATGGGATTCTCTTCTGTCATGATTGATGGATCGGCCCTTCCTTATGACGAGAACGTGGCATTAACCAAGAAAGTGGTTGAATATGCTCATAAATATGATGTTACCGTAGAAGGTGAGCTTGGAGTTCTGGCCGGAATCGAAGACGACGTGGTTGCCGCAGCCAGCGTTTACACCAGCCCGGACTTGGTGGAAGACTTCGTAAAGAAAACTGGAGTGGATTCATTGGCAATCTCCATCGGAACTTCCCACGGGGCAAACAAATTCAAACCGGAGCAATGTACCCGTAATGCAGACGGAATCCTCGTTCCTCCCCCATTACGTTTCGACATCCTGGAAGAAATCGAAAGACGTATCCCCGGATTCCCGATCGTTCTCCACGGATCATCTTCCGTACCACAAGACAAAGTTGCTATTATCAATAAATATGGCGGTGCATTAAAAGACGCCGTGGGTATCCCGGAAGAACAATTACGCAAAGCCGCTACTTCTGCTGTATGCAAAATCAACATTGACTCCGATGGCCGTTTGGCAATGACCGCTGCCGTTCGTGAAGTCTTTGCCAATAAACCGGCAGAATTCGACCCGCGTAAATACTTGGGACCCGCCAGAGAAGCATTAAAAGAACTATACAAGCACAAAACCGTGCACGTTTTAGGAAGCGCCAACAGGGTAGAATAAAAAAAGGGGCTCATTGAGCCCCTTTTCTTTAAAAAAAATACTAACTTTGCGCCCTATTTGGATTTAATACCATAGGAGCAAAATGCAGAAGATTAGAAACATCGCGATTATCGCGCACGTTGACCACGGGAAAACCACATTGGTCGACAAAATGATTTTTCAAGGAAACTTATTCAGAGAAACAGAAAATACAGGTGATCTATTGCTGGATAACAACGACTTGGAGAGAGAGCGAGGGATCACCATCCTAGCCAAGAACGTATCCGTTCATTATAAAGATTACAAGATTAATATTATTGATACCCCGGGCCACGCCGACTTCGGTGGAGAGGTAGAACGCGTGTTGAACATGGCTGATGGAGTATTATTATTGGTTGACGCTTTTGAAGGTACTATGCCTCAAACACGTTTCGTACTTCAAAAAGCGCTTGCCCTAGGCAAGAAACCAATCGTTGTCGTGAACAAGGTAGACAAACCGAACTGCCGTCCGGACTTCGTGTACGAGCAAGTATTCGACTTGATGTTCTCTTTGGATGCCACGGAAGAACAATTGGACTTCACCGTGGTTTACGGTAGCGCTAAACAAGGATGGATGTCCACCGACTGGCATAAACCCACGACAGACATTACCCCGTTATTAGATGCAATCATCAAAGATATTCCCGCCCCGAAAGTACAGGAAGGAACTCCGCAGATGTTAATCACGTCTCTGGAATACTCCTCTTACGTTGGACGTATTGCTATCGGGAAACTAACCCGCGGAACATTAAAATCCGGAATGCCTGTCACCCTCTGTAAAAGAGATGGCGTGACACTGGTTAAAACCCGTATCAAAGATTTAATGACCTTCGAGGGCATGGGAAAACAGAAAGTTGACGAGGTGCAATGTGGAGAAATTTGCGCACTTGTCGGGATCGAAGGATTCGAGATCGGTGACACTATCGCGGACTTCGAAAACCCGGAAGCCCTGGCTCCCATCGCAATCGACGAACCAACCATGAGTATGTTGTTCACCATCAACGACTCCCCATTCTTTGGCCGGGACGGTAAATACGTGACCTCCCGTCACATCAAGGAACGTCTGGACCGGGAGCTGGAAAAGAATCTGGCCTTACGGGTAGAACCGGGCTTGACGGCCGATTCATTCGTCGTGTTCGGGCGCGGTGTACTTCACTTGAGCGTGCTGATCGAAACCATGCGTCGTGAAGGCTACGAATTACAGGTAGGTCAACCGAAAGTGATCATCAAAGAAGTAAACGGAGTGAAATGCGAACCTGTCGAGGAACTGACCATTGACCTCCCGGAAGAAGTATCGGGAAAAGCCATCGAGATGGTGAACCGTCGTAAAGGAGTCATGACCAATATGGAACATCGTGACGAACGGGTACATCTGACCTTTAATATTCCTTCACGAGGAATCATCGGTTTGAGAAGTAATCTACTTACCGCCACCGCCGGCGAAGCCGTCATGTCCCATCGTCTGAAAGGTTTCGAACCCTACGCCGGAGAAATTGAAATGCGTACGAACGGTTCCCTAATCGCCATGGAAACCGGAGATTCATTCGCTTATGCCATCAACAAACTGCAAGATAGAGGTAGATTCTTCATCAACCCTGGAGACGAGGTTTACGCCGGACAGGTGATCGGTGAAAGTACCCGGCAGGATGACATCGTGATTAACGTGTGCAAGTCCAAAAAACTGACCAACATGCGTGCCAGTGGTTCCGACGAGAAGACAAACATCGCTCCTCCCATTCTTTTCAGCTTGGAAGAGGCTCTCGAATACATCAAAGAGGACGAATACGTGGAAGTCACCCCGAAATCCATGAGGCTTCGCAAGATTTACCTAGATGAAAACGAAAGGAAGAGAAGAAGCAAAACGATAGAATAACTCAAAACCACCTTCGGGTGGTTTTTTTTATTTATTTTCTCTCCCCAAATAAATTTGAATATTATTTCATATCTTTACAAGGCAGTACTCGTCATTAAAATACCAAGTCATGGAAACCGAAAAGAAAGCAACTGAAAAAACTACGGAACTCACCACTGAAAAGAAGTTGCGAAACGTGCGCACGTGCCTGTACATACTGATACTTGCTGCTATCACCAAACTAGCCATGACTGATTTCACCGAATTATCATACCAATCTTGGATCAGCGTGATTATCATCGTGCTGGTCATCATCCTCGTCTTGGCTATTGAACGAGGCATCCGCAAAAAACTGAAAGAAGAAAAATAATCCCTATATCGTCATTTTCATTAGGGAACCGTAATCCACATCATCCGTGAATGCTTGATTAAAATTATATTTCCCAGCATAAATCAACGCTGCCCGAATCGTCCCTCCGTGAGCGAACACACATACTTTCCCGTATTCCGTCTTCTTCAGATCATCCAAGAAAGCCGACACCCGGTTATATTGATCCAGAAAGCTCTCTGCTCCCCCAGCAGGCATACTTAACCAATCATCATACCATTCCTGCAAACGAGGATCTCGAATCTCATCCCAACGTTGTCCTTCCCAACTCCCGAAATTCAATTCCTTCAATCGATCATCCAGAATCGGATTTTCATAACCGCAGTAAACGGCCAACTTCCTGCAACGCTGTAACGGGCTAGAATACACTGCATCAAATCTCTCCCCTTTCAGTCTCCCCCTCACCTTCTCTGCTTCTTCCGGAAAAGAGTCGGCCACGTCAACATCCGAATTCCCGTAACACGTTCCCGGAATAACCGCCGTTTTCGTATGTCTGATCAAAAATACTTCCATATATAAATCGTTTATCTTGTAAAATTCGCCATTTTTTCGATACGCCATGAAAATTTAGCTATAAATTTTAGTATTCACCAGCTATTTAAACTTAACTTTCACCAACCGAGTAGACGTCTCTTCTCCCAACGACAACGCAAATTGTTTAAAAATCTGACGCAATAACGGGTCTTGCGTCTCCCGGATCATCTCTTCCGGAACGGGTTCTAAAAGCGCGTAAAAATAGTTCTCATCTGCCGAGAGAAAATGAATTTCCAAATCGGGATCCGCTTTCCAATAAATCCCCGAATCCTTACCCCGGGCATAAAGAAAATTGTACGCCACGGCCTGGGGGCCACAGCAAGTGAAATAAAAGAATTTTCCACCCTCACACAAATAAATCGGCATCTTGTAATAATCTGCCCTCATGTAATCCTGTAACATCAAATCACCTTTTAACATCCCGTAAGTATCCGGTATCCCCCGTTTGCCAAAATCAAAGGTGTAGGCCTTCTCCAACTCTCCTTTCGTATTCACCCGGTAACATGCGTTATCACCTCCTTGCGTGCGGATCAGATAAGTATTACCTACGGCCTGCGATACGAGAAAAATATTCACTGTGAACCCTACCTGCGGAATTGAACTCTCCAACTTTTTCCCGTTTTTGTCAAACCGGGTCACTAAGAGGTGTCCCCATTCAAAATTATTGGTACAAGGAGCCGAGATCGAATAATAATAAAAACCTCCATCCGGAGCCGGAGCAATCTCTTCAAACAATTGTAGAGGCTTGTTCATCGGGAGACGCTCAATCTCACGCCCATCATTCAAATCAAAAAACACGACTTCACTATCTCCATGCGCAAACAACAATTTTTTCTGATCCACGCTGATACAGGCATCCTGATGATAAGGACATTCTTTCCCTTGATTATATTTCATTGAAAATTGATATTTCCCGGCAGCATCAAAACACATTACCTCCCGCCCATACACGAGAAACAAATCTCCCCCGGGGCCAATTAACAATTTCTTACGCATCCATTCCAGTGATTCGGCATCAAAACACTGCTTAATCGGGATCACTTGTATTTCCTCAATCCGATCCGCCAGATCGGTAACCAAAATACATTGTTCCAACGGACATAACGCCCGCACCTGTTCCTGGGCTGAAAGCATATGCCCCCAAGATCCCAAACAACAAAAGCAAAAACAGATGATAATTGATTTCATTTTCATAAGTCGTTTTGGCATTTTACAAATTTACTGAAAATAGTCGAAAATACGACACTTTTATCAACCCAAAGTACAACTAAAATAAATATTCAACTTCAGATATTTACCTGTTAAGATAGAGATTATATCCGAATTCATTCTTAATAGATGATGAGATCCGGCCTACTACCTAATAAAATACTTTCATAAATTTATATTAATACTTTATAAACCTTATATAGAATAAGGTTCATATAAGGTTTCTATAAGGTATCTATAAGGTTCATAGTGGTAATACTCCGAATCTCATCAAGTAGAAAAAATAAAGTTGTTATAGAACTCCTTATTACTTATTAGCTATTAACCAAACACTTATAACACAAAAAGCACCATTCTCCCGCACGAACCGCGTTCAAATGGTGCTTCACTCACACATCAGACAAATACTCTAATTTTTCTTGAAATCAATGCTCTTAATTTTACACAATCCGGACCAGCTAAAGCCGGGTACTTTTTCCACGATAATGTTATTAGGATCATTGACAACTCGATACTTTGTCAATGTCCCTCCCGTCTCCTTCGGCAGTGAAGGGTCGTAAGTTCCCACGTAGAAGAAATCATC
>DYVS01000227.1:0-7590 GCA_020743075.1 Butyricimonas virosa
ATGTCACAAGGCGGAACTCGTGGGCCTCATGAGTCTTTACCCCGAAGAGTGGCCCTACCGCATGGATTCCAGTTTTGAAGATATTTGTGGGAAAAACATCGCCATTGACACCGATGATCTTGTGCTGGCAAATGAAAACATGAGTCTCGTTATCGGTACGTACGGGAACCGTGGGAAAGAAGCTCCCACCGATTGGAAAAAACACTTGGCCCGACGAGACCGTTATCACGTCAGTTGGCCGGAATATCTTGTGTTAGTCGAAATCCTGTTAGCTAAAAAACACACGATCAACTACGTGCTGAATAAATATATCTTCAATTCCCGACAAGCGATCAAGGATAACAGTCATCCGGAATCAAAGGACGGGCAACAGGGATTTACAATCATCAATGACAAGATTTTAGACATGATCGAACAGAATGCTCGCCTAAGCATCAGCTTATCCGATATAATCCTGCAACTCGATTCGGTACGCTACCTGCGCTATATGTCTCACAAACATATGTACCACGAGACAAGCCGAAGACTACGAATTGATGCTGACGAGCAGCAATTAAAGGACATCACGGAAAGAGTCGATAAATCCCTGACAAATGCCAACAATATAGCCGATTTGAAAGAGGCTAATAGTACGAAGAACATTCTTCTTTTCATTTCCATAGCCTCCCTTTTCGGGGTATTATTGGAAGGCAACGGTGAGGCTCCCGTGTTCTCGATGATTTCCAAAGAATTTGGGGTATTCACGGCTGTAGTACTGGTTGTTATCACTTCTATTGGTATATATTTCAGCATGAAAATTATGATTCGGGTAATTATTCATTATTTCCAGAAAAAACATAGTAAAAGAAAATCACACCAAATTTAATTTATGTATATGATACAGACATATTCTATCGATTACAGGACGCAACTTTGCGAATTTTTCTCTCGTATTATCGAATCACACAAAGCCTACATTTCCCACGGGGAACTACAAATGGGTATCGCTCTCGATAGTAACGAGCTTGCTCCTAATTACAAGGAAATGTGGCTAAATTATCTCGATCGACAAGTAGAAAACCCGGACAACACGCTCCTACTATATCTGGAGAACGGAACAATTATCGGGTTCGTATTGTTCGGCATCACGAATGACGGAGCCAGACCTTACGGGGTTATCTTTGACCTCAGTGTCGATCCAGCGTACCGGGGAAAGCGTATCGGACAAGAACTCCTGCAAAGGGCGACAGAAAGTTTCCGGGACAAAGGAATACGGGATTGTTACCTCGAATCGGGCGTCAACAACCATTCTGCCCATCAATTCTTCGAGCATCACGGCTTTAAACAAGTATCCGATATTTTCCGGTTAAAATTGTAGAAAACGAAACTAACAGATTAATTTCTTCAAAGGGATTCCAGTTGTGTTGATTGTTTCAAGATTATTGATTGCCAATTGACACCACGTTTCCCATTTTTTCCCGATATTGAATTGACATTTCCAATACTCCTGCAATTCAGCATCATCAACCTGCTGAATAAATTCTTGTATTGCAAATAATTCCCGGTAAAGTTTCCCAATCACTTTTGACACACCAGGATAACTCTCTCCGTTTTTCGTGATACACTCCTTCCCTCCTGCCGAAAAAATATCTCTTAGATTCGGACAAACAACTCCTTCTTGAGTTGCAAGCCAAACAGCCATCCGATTGAATTTATCCGAACGATTACTTAATAACTCTGGGAAAAAGCTAAATCCTTTAATTTGGTATCTCTGTTTCTCTCGCGGAGATAGCGAACTCCACATACGAATCACAAGGTTAGATACCTTAGAATGATCATTATCCAACCACCACAACTCTTCCCCTTCTTTAAGCCGGGAACGATAGTAATCAAGAATGGTTCGAATCGGATTCGGTTGACAACGCAATTCATCATAAGGAATTCCCAACTTGTCAAAAATTGTTTCTCCTTTTGATAAATTCATATCTACCAAATAACGAGGAGAGTGAGTTACCACGACTTCCGATAAACACTCTTCGTAAGGCTTGCAAACAAAACAAACCGGTTCACACATTTTTCCAAACAAAAGGTATACTCGCTCCACATCTTCCACTCGAGTCCACTCGGCAACACTACTTCCCGTAGACTTCCAATGATTAGCTTTCGTTGTTTTCACCTCAACCCCATAATAACCACCGATAACAATATCAGGAAAACGTTGCCCGGAGTATTTCACGATCTGATCTTCAAAACATGTCCCGACAGCACATTGTTGCAATACTTCTACGACTTTGTCTTCTAATTTACTACCTAATAAACCTGTATACATTTTCGGAAACGTCAATGCTTCCCGATTCATGAAGTCTATTACTTTTGCTAATAGCTCTTCGAAAGCACGATCATCTTGCATATGAAAACTAAATAACGACTTCATCAGGTTCGAAATAAAGATCCCACAAATTCTCAATTCGTTTTCCTATATGGTAAGCCAATAAAGGCGGAACGGCATTTCCTATAATCTTATAGGCTGCTGAAGGACTTAAAATATATCTCTGTTTATTTTCCTCATGAGGAATCACAAATTCATAATCAAGAGGAAAAGTCTGTATCAACGCACATTCTCGCGGGGTTAAACGACGCTCTTTCAATCCCTTTTTCAATTCCTTGTCAATGATACCGCCATGTTCTTTTGACAGCCGTCGATATTCAATATTACCATGATGTTCAGCCCGAATCGTCGGCCCGATCCCGTTAACATCCACCTCTGTCTGACCTTGACAATGGGTACCCATAAACTTGGCTTTGGAATAAACCTTTTGTGAAGGATCGTTACTATCTTCCGGTTCCTTCAGTCCGGTAAACATCCCTCCCACCGTCTGGAGTTTCATCAATCCCTTGTTCTTAACATGAAAAGCATGACTGGGAGACGGGTAAGGCACGTACTCATCAGGAATAATATCACGTGTCAAAGCCTCACGAGCTACAGGGGTTAATGCAGATTTACGAATACCGATAAAAATCACTCGTTCCCGGGATTGGGGAACACCATAATCCGCAGCGTGCAGTACACGAGGTTCCAGCACGATATACCCGTCTTCATCCGCCCGGGAAAAATCTTGTTGAATAATCTCTTTCACATTAGAAAGATTTACCAATCCTTTCACGTTTTCAGCAATAAATAACTTGGGTTTCGTGATTTCAATAACCTCTTTCATCCACATATATAACTTACCACGGGTCTCTTCCGAGGCAATCTCCCCATCAATAATTTTTCCCTTGTGATCTTTATGAGAATTGAACCCGTTACGTTTCCCCGCGACACTGAAATCCTGACATGGGAAACCTCCCGTAACCACATCTATCCTCTCCGGAAAAATCTTCTCTCCTGCCTTATGGCGTTTCACGAGATCTACGATACTTTCTTCCCAGTAAACATTCGGCGTGTAACCGTACTTGGCAAAATAATGAGTCCAAGCCGTCCGGGCCTCTTTCAAAATATCATTGGCAAAAACAAGTTGAAAGCGAGTAGAACGCAATTTTACCAAATTACCTCGCCCTTGCTTTTCAATAAAATCAGGATTAGTTTTTTCATTAATACACCCCTTGTGGATAGAGAATCCTCCTTCCAATCCTAAATCCATTCCACCACAACCTGAAAATAAAGATAATACCCGAATCGTTTTAGGTGCCATTTACATATACGTTTTACACCTACAAAAATAACAATATTTACCGGGTTATTGACACTGCTCGGAAAATTTATCCGCCATTTATCCCTTTCTCGGTTAATCTAGCATTTAACCAATTCCCCCGGTTCTTCACCACACCCGGGTTTACAACGTTAGTCCTGTTACAATCCTACCACTTTCATTCCCGTGAGAGCCTCGCCTGCAGCGTGATCAAAGAAATGGATCAACTCCGCAAAACCAATCCACATGTAAACAACAATACTCGTGATGACGACCAATAGCAGAACTACGATTACCATTTGATTCCATTTAGTTTTCATCTCTTTTCATTTTAAAAGTTACAAACTCAAATCAAAATCTCGCACCTATCATTGCTTACTGTAAATATATAACATTATTTTATATTTCCCAAATATTTTCTTAATAAAATCATAAATTTAACACCCCGTAAAATACACTCCAAGAGCCCACTCAAAAGTCCAATTCCCAATTACAGAAGTAATCCATTCTATTTTCTACTCTTATTTATTCCTGTTTAGGGCTTAGGGGACGCACATCAAAGGCATCAAAAAAAGATAAAGACGACACAAGTCGGCTATATCTCAGCTTTATGTCGTCTTTATCTCAGCTTTGTCCAATGTTCTGCCGATTATATCGGTAGAATCACGGTTTGATTACGCCATATTTTCCAAGGCTTGGGCCAACTGATCGGGACACGAAGTTGACTTTTTCCCACAACATATTCCCCGCAATCGGCAAATAGCTTCATCCCTTTTCATTCCCTTCAACAAGGCTGCCACTCCTTGTGTATTCCCGGCACATCCTTTCTTGAAACCGACTTCCGCAATCACATCGTCTTCCAACACGATATGAATCTCTTTCGAGCAAACCTCTGCCGAGGGGATATATGTAATTTCTTTTCTTGCCATAATTAATCACCTTAAATTCAATGCTGCAAAGATAAAATTATTTCTTCTATAAACACTGAAAAATAAGAAATCCACTAAAGCAGAAATCACCTTTCACACTCATACAATTCGTATTACAATTTATTCAGCCAGTAAATACTTCGTGAAATAATCCCTTTTCTTCTTCTCAAAATAAGATTTATAAGGACCTTCGAAAGCGTGTCCTTGATTCGGTAGTATCAATAAATCAAAATCTTTCCCTTGCAGGATTAATTCATTGGCAACCCGAAACGTATTAGCCGGATGCACGTTATTATCCACCTCTCCCGTAACCAAAAGTAAATGACCCTTTAAATATTTTGCCAAATCCTGATTAGTCTTCACGATAAACTTATAATCGTCCCCAATCCCCTGGTAAGTCTCTCCCCAAGTACGATTGTATATACGATTATCGTGATTTCCGGAAGAAGCCACTGCTACCTTATAAAAGTCGGGATAAGTACAAATTGCCGCAAAAGCCATCATGCCACCCCCTGAGTGTCCGAATATACCTATCCTATTCGTATCAATAAATGAAAACCTGCGCCCTAATTGTTCAAGTCCCGCTTTATCATCCGCCAAAGCATAATCCCGCAAATTACCGTACCCGTAAGTAGCATATGCCTTCTCTCTGTACGGGGAACCTCCTCGATGTCCGAAACACACAACGATAATACCTCTCTGTGCCAAAGCCGTATTATTATAACGATCAAAAACCGTAAAATCCGTCCACACGGTTTCTGTCTGCGGTCCGGGGTACACTTGCGACACAATCGGGTATTTCTTAGAAGGATCAAAATCGTAAGGCTTCCACATAATCCCGTAAAGATCCGTTTTCCCGTCTGCTGCCTTCACGGTAAACTGCTCCGGATATTTCCAACCGTATTCTAGTAACCGAGATACATCTGCTTTTTCCAAAATGGTCAGTAAACGACCATTTACATCACGCACGGTAATCTGAGGAACCGTATCAATACGGGAAAAATTATCAACAATCAACCCACCCCCTAAATGAACAAATGCACTATGCGTAGCATTTTCCGGAGTCAACAATGTTAAACGTTTTCCATTGAAACCTACACGGTACATATACGTGTAATTCGGATTACACCCTTTTTCCTTACTGTATCCGTACAAGTAAATCTGTTTTTTCACCGTATCAATTTTCATGATCCGTCCGGCAGTCCATTCCCCGGAAGTCACTGCATTCAATAACTTACCATTTCCATCATAGTGGTAATAATGTCCCCAACCGGAACGATCCGACCACAAAAGAATATCCTCTCCTCCGTTCAATACCCGACAACTAAACAACTCCTCGTTCAAATACGGTTTGCTCACTTCATGTAAAATCACCTTCACTTCGCCCGTTTTCGCATCCACCGAACACAACTCAAACTCATCCCTAGTCCCTTTTTTGCGTATGAAAAACACCCGGTCATGTACATCCGGCACTCTCAATACTTCCAACAACTGTCCCCGCCATTTTACAACATCCACCTTCTTAAACATCTCCGTCCTCACGTTCCCGATAAACAATTCCTGTTTCAAAACGGCCGTATCTCCCGGTAATTCATATTTATATTCACTGATAACCGGAGCCGGTTCCCGTAAAGAATACACCAAAGGAAACGTCCGGATACTTCGTTTATCCTCTCTCGTAATATAAAATGTACCGTCCTCGGACAACCATTCGGTATTTGCCGTTTCGAACCCATAATCCACCCCTCCGTCAAAAGTAAGTTGCACCTCTCTTTTTTGTTCTTTATCCTCTAACCAAAGATTTTCATCTTTCACGATTAATTCGTATTTCAAATCGGGAGAAACCCCGTACGGACGAACAAACGGATACTTTTTGCGTTCTGAAGGAACCAAAGCTTTATTCTTTGCATCATACACGAATACTTTACCTCCTACCTCCAATTTAGCCGCTAACCCATTTTTATCAAATTCCGGATTATAGTACACCCTATCTTCCTCTCCCGGAAACATCTCCCGAACCAAACTATCTATAACCCGGTAATCATACACTTCCCGTTTCCCCTCTTTCACATCGTAAACATAATACACCCGTTTCCCCGGTCGCCGCTCAAAAACATACCAAAACAAAGGCTTCGTCGGATGAAAAAAAGGTACGATCATCGTGGAGCCGATTTTATCCTTCAAATTCTGCACATCATACTTTTCTCCCACGTACACCTCATCCGAAGGTAAAATCGACTTAAAATAATCCACCAAATTCTCCAAACCATCTCCATGAACAACTTTACGGGCAATTCTCAATAATTGCGAATCATACTTTCCATTCTGCATCGAAAACAAAGACAATCCACCGAACATGACTTGTTGGTTTTTCTTATCAAAATCAGCAATGTGTTCTTCCAAAAGATTCCGGGCCATTGTCTTATTTTCTTCACAAACAGCCTTATTCACATCCATCATAACCAAATAATCATGCTGAAAATGAATCGGTATAACCGCTATTCTTTGTTTATAATATTCAAAATCTTTCGGGTTACGTTCAAAATCATTAAAATACCATCCCTGCAACACCCATTCCGTCATTTCCCTGTACAACGAAGCAATCCGATCAAACACTTTCTTTTCACCGTACTCCTTTACAAACTCTTGCCAATGTTCCAGCAAATAACGCATATTCGAACTATTGACTCCTCCCAACATCCGATCTTCAAACAGGAACCAATTTTCCGGTTTTACCCGCTCCTCCGGAGAAAGTCTGTCAAAATACTCTTTCCCTATCCGGAGACTCTCCCCCTTTTCCAATAACTTTAACTTCAACTGAACATATTCACGTAAGAAATCATTCGAATATTTCCCAGAAGCATATGTCTCATTCATCAAGGCAACCCGATTATCCGGCCTCATTCCTTTCTTAATTTCGGCCATAAATACGTCTGCCGTTTTCCCCCCGACAAACTTGTACACGATCTCCACTTTATTATTTAGTAACAGGA
>DYVS01000228.1:0-8235 GCA_020743075.1 Butyricimonas virosa
GTAATAAATTTTTTGTCGTTAAAATACATTTTCATCTTAGTTGAACACAGGATAATACTAAGATTAATTAAATTTTTCCATATATCAAAAATACCACTTCCACCTGAAATTGAATCGGAGAATAAATCTCGATTCAAATAACTATCATACCCTATTTTCATAGCATAAAAGCTAATAAGTGGTTCTATTTTCAAAAACACAGACTCCAACGACATCCGTACGACAAACACGGATATAAAAATAATCATTTGCACCTTTATATTTGAAAAATAGTCTTTTCTCAGAAACAATAAAGGATATAAAACCACCAAAATCACCGCAGACTTATGGAATGTAATCGCCAATGCCATAAACACCACCATCCACACGTATTTTCGCCTGTTAAAGCATTCTAACGACAAAAGCCATATACACATGGCTGTAGCCTGCCTAATTCCATTTACCCAAAAGAACCATTCATTAGACACAAACAACATCAATCCCAAATACGGCAACAAAAATGACTGGCGCTTAAAAGAAGTATAGTAACAAAAAATCTGAATAAACGCCAATATCCCAAAGAAATAAGCAAAATGCAAATGATAGGATTTACAGGTATCCATCAACCAAGCAAAACCTATTTCAAATTGTTGATTGGTTCCGTACAAATAATCATGAATGTATCCGACATGATCTGTTCCGACATCATACCTCAAGCCGATAATAACGGCAAAGAACAATATAGGAAACCAAAAACAAACTTCTGACTGTCCATTTCCTTTATGATATTTTTTAGCCCGATAATACATCGTTCCAAAGAATGAGATCACAACAAATAACGAACTATAAATTATAAAACTCTGAACCATTTAGCTAGAATCTGATACTTAACAACAGAAGACAAGTAAAAACAATACGGGAAAGCATTAAGTATCCGAACTTTCCACGAGGGTAAATACCGTATAGGAAGATATTTCCCCATCTGAAGTTCCTCTGACAAAAAATTATAATCTACATTCCGTGTACACACCGTATTATAAATCAGCATACTCAAAAAACCATATAATCGATGATACAAGCGTTTTTGGCCCGTATCTCCCTGAAAACGCTCATCCAGCAATAATTTCTTTATATAATCCAACGAAGCTGTCGTTTCTTCCAAACGTCTTTTGGAAAACGTCGTGGACGCACTGTTTACCCGTTCTTTCACCATGTAAAAGTTCATATCAAAGAATTGGGTTTTCGCAGAGCACAAATCACACAAACAATAAAAAATCGCATCTTCCCCATTCTTAATTCCTGCAGGAAACCGGATTTGATTTTGAACTATAAAATCCCGTAAATACACGCCCCCACACACAGAAGAACGAGTATACCCCTTTGAAAAAATCTCCAATCCCGTACCGTATTCCCCGCTTGAAAAGAGATGATCCCATCGGTAACACTCCTGCACGACATCCCTTATATAGTGTTTTATTGAATGCATGACCAACACATCCGGCACGTTTATTTCCAAGAATTCAAACACATTTTCCAGTATACCGGGATAAATTTCATCGTCAGCATCCAGAAAAGTAATATATTTCCCCGCAGCATGTTTTATCCCATTATTTCTTGCCACTGAAACCCCACCGTTTTCCTGCTGGATGATTTTTATATTAGTATGTTCCGAGGCATATTGATTCACAATATTCATAGAACGGTCAGGTGTACCGTCATTTACAACAACGACTTCATACAAACCCTCATCCACGCCCTGCCTGTACAAAGAATCCAAGCACGCGGAAATATATTGTTCCACATTATACACAGGAACTATGATAGATAAAATTTTATTGTTCAAGTCCATTTCGTAAAAAATTCAAAGAAACAGCACGCATCGCCTCCAACTTGGCGTTTACAGGTGCAAAATCTATTTGAGTCTCCATTAACACCTTCACACACTCAACATTATTTATTAACCGGGACGACAGATTGAACATTTTCAATAGGGATATAAACCGTTCTAACCCTCTCTCCTTATTCCCGATAACGATAAACGGTTTATTAAATAAGATCGCAAATGCCATCCCGTGAAAAGAATCGGTCACAAC
Organism: Butyricimonas virosa; assembly: GCA_020743075.1. Lineage (GTDB taxonomy): Bacteria > Bacteroidota > Bacteroidia > Bacteroidales > Marinifilaceae > Butyricimonas > Butyricimonas virosa_A. Next base: position 2,073 of record DYVS01000228.1, read on the forward strand.
AAATTCCGAACGGTTCAATTTATTTATCCAAGAATCAACAGAAGGATATACGCAGTCATTGATATCACACCTTCCGCTTTTTATATAATAGGTTTTAACATTTCCTTCCTCTGCCGGTAAATTAAGCTTCTTTGAAACAGCCTGAACAATATCGGCCTTACGTTCATCTCTATCCAGAATATAGGAAAAAACGATCGGGGATTTATCAACCGACGGACGAACGGCATGAAGATAATCCGCTGGACGGAGCAACATCGTCGGATCGAGAACTAAAGTTGCAGTTCTTTCCAACGCACTTTCCGACAAATTCACAAGGAAATCTTCCCTCACGGAAACAGCCCGGAATGTACGTGCCAATTTTTTGCATTCTTCTTTCAACCGTTCATCTACGGCAAACGACTGTTTTCCACAGGATACAGCGTAAAATAACTTGACCACGTTGTCCCTGTCCACAAAGTCCAAAAACGAACCGGGGCAATATGACGGTAACCAAACCTGATCGCTTCCGACAACATACGCATCAAATAAATATTCTTTATCTATATCCTTCAATTCGTTATTGTAAACCTTTCGGGTCGTACGAATATTCCGGTCTACAAAAGATTGGGTATGCCGGGATATTTCCCGATACTCCCCGTCGGAAACCAAATGATTCCATCGAATAGAAACCTCTTTTTTATCCCAAAAATATTCTTTCAAGCGTTTCACGTAATTTACACAGTGATGCGGGAAGTTTTCATACCCACCCTTAGCATGCCTGTCTATGGTCAAGACATCATACCCCATATCCGTTAAAACTTTCTGCAATGCAAATGCCTGCAACAAACCCCCGTAATTCGTTTTCAGAGGATGTGTAAGTATTCCTATTTTCATGTATTATTGCCGTTTAACACCCGATATTCGTAACACCACCCGAAATTTACGTTTCACCCTTTGCGCAAAAGAGACTCTACATATATCTTTTATCTTCTGATGAAAACTTTTACCATCGGCAAACCAGAAGACAGAGCGGCCGATGGGTATGGCACAAGAATTTGTCAAGGCGGAGTTCTTACCACGCACATCCTCATAAGGCACAGGATACAACTCCACCGCAGTTGCCTCAAGGGCAACCCGACCTTTAGGAGTCCCGACAAGGACGGCAGAAATACCCCGATCATCATCAAGTTGAGGCATCAACGAGGCTATCCCCCAATAATCGCCAAGAGTAATATCGGTAGCACTTTTCCCATTTTTAACAGGACAGGCATAGCATGACGGACGCAGATAAAGATTACTCAGGAATCCACTCAAAAACGAGCTTTTACGAAGCGGGTACGAAAACGGAACCACCCTTTCTTGGGTAGAGGATATCCCTACCGTGAGATCGAAAGCAAAACTAAAATTCTTCCAACCCTCTTTTTTATCTCTAAAACGTATACCTTCAATCCGACATCCCTCCTCACGGGCAAGGACATCTACTTGGGGAATTAAAGGAATAGGACAAGGAACAAAACGGTAACCATCCTTACCAGCCACTTTGGCAAGTTGTTCTCCCATATACCAACGAAATACTCCGGGTGAAGGAGTTCCATGACAAATACAATCAACCGTGAGGAGATGCTCATAATCTTTATCAAGAAACCTCTTTAGTGCGGCAATCTGACAAGGAGTACCGGAATAAAGGACTTTACGCCCACCCTTGAGGAACCGCTCCGCCTGCTTAAATGTATCACCAACGACACTCTGCACATATTTAGAACCGCGGAAAGCAGCAAGTCCCTCGTAAGTTTCCGTGTAATCATGAACAACTTCCCAATGCTCGTTCCACCTGGCACCAAACACCACGCCTCCTTCATTCAGAACCGTCTCTGCCAATGCAGTAAATACCCCGCCGGAACTGCTCGTTCGACGGATCTCTTCATCCGGATTCTTTGCCGCAAACACTTCTAACGGGACACGGGCTACACCTTGATGCAACACAGGACAAACTTCCTCGCATATTCCACAGCGAATACAAACATCCGTATCCACTTCCGGATAAAGAAAACCCTCCCCGTCTTCTATCAACATAACACACTGTTTCGGGCAACGCTGCACACAAGCAGCACAACCACAACAGTTTCTCTTATCAACAATATTTATCATAAGGACCCTAATAATTCATTTACCCGTTCGGATAGGGGTATCGGTAGGCACTCACTTCCAATAGACTAGTTTCTACGACTATAATTCTTAAAAATACGTTCAATCCGAGAGACAAACTTTCTATAAAAACTTTTCTTCCTTATCCATCTACCTAAAGTTGAGTTCATAAAAGAACGCAACATCTCTCTACGTTCAAATGTACAAGGCATAATACTAAAATAAGCAAGAAAAGGTATCTTAATTTTATTTTTCTTGTAACAATCAAAAGCTTCTTTATAATAAGGATTATTACCTTTATGACGGAGCATGTAATTAAGATACCGATTACGATACTTTTTAAATATAGAGTAATTAAATCTTTGCTTTAATTCCTCTATCATCTTCATCGAATCCAAAGCAAGCATCGTACGAACACACTTTTCACAATGACTGCAATTATTAAAAACTATTCCTCTTGTACATACATAAAGGGATTCAAAAATATCTTTATATTGTGCAATCATACGGATTTTACCTATTCTATTTATTACACAACATGAAGAATAAAATTTCAAATTCTCCGTAGATATACAATCCAAAAGAAATATATCATAATTAGCAGAATCCGAAAAATCAACTCTAAAGTGATTTACAGTATACCCTGAAGCATAATAATAAACAGAAAAATATTTTTGTAATAACAACAACACAGAACAAGTCAAATAGGTATGCGCAGATAAAAAGTTATATTCCATAACATTACTTAAATTGGAATCCACCGTCAAAAAATTATAATGATGTTTCTCTGCAAAATCAAAAGATTGTTGTATGTACCGTCGGTAATTTTCTGAATTATTTTCAGCACAACCATAATATCCTGTGTTAAGTAACGTCAATGTGTCAATCTTATTTTTCTCCACTTTTTCCTCCAGACCATGATACACTATTGTACTTAACGAATCTACACCACATGAAATGCCTGTACCTACGTGTATAGCTTCATAATCCTTAGACACCAAATTCGCAGAGATATTTATCACATGTAGATGTTTATTAAACGAAACAAGGAAAGGCATCAAATACTTGGTAAGTTGGAAATAAAGCCTCTCACTTAAAGGAATTTCCGACTTGATATTAAGATTTCTCTCCATCGCATATAATAAAAAACCTACGACATAAGCATCCGCAACGTCTGCTGTAAGATAAGAAGTATATTTAGATTCTATCAAATACCACAATTCCTTAGACTCGTTTTCAACAATATAAGGAACCGAAACCTTCGTTTGTGTTTCTGAAACTACCTGTATTGTAGGTAATTTTATAATTAATTCCATAATGAAAAAACAATCTTTTTACTAAACTATTTTCGTTTCAATATCTTTTGAATTCCTTTTCTGATGAGTCTTTTTTCCGTGTGATCCAACCCGAACAAAAGGCTTAACGTTACTGCCACGATACCACTCCAACCGATACCTAAAATGACACTAAAAAACGAGGACGGAACAAAAAGCCATTTATAAGTAAATGACAAGAAATACACCAACGTAAAAATAACGACAATCGGAACACCTACCGTTTTCAAATAAGGCCACAGAGGGAAATCTATCACTTTTTTCAGTAAGACCAAACGTACCAATAAACCAATAATATCAATAAGAATAGCAATATAAAAAGTCCACTCAACTCCGTACCCCAATTTGTATAAAAAATAAGTACATACAAATATCAATAAAAATCCGGCGGCTATGGTAAGCTGGTAATCCCGAATCTTACCCGATGCCTGCGAAGCATACCCTATGGGAGTATAAAACGTGGTAACAAGCGTGCTAATCAGCACCAATCGGGTAAACAGCACAGTATACGCAGGAACCGTATCCAACCACAACCCCAAAACGGGTTCTGCATAAAAGAAAACAGGCGTGGTAAAAATCAATAACAGATAAAATGACAACTTTGAGCTGCTGAACACGAGTTTATACATGTATTCATGCTCGCCATTCGCATACGATTTTACAATTTGCGGACGGACAGCCATCATAAAGTTCGTTACAAAAGAATTTATCGCATTAGAAACCTGTACGGCAATTCCCCTTGCCGCATTAACAGCCGCTCCGAAGAAGATATTAATCAACATATTCACCCCTTGGGTACTCAAAATATAAGTTATCGTTCCCACCAACATCCACCCTGAAAAGGAAAACAACCCCTTAAACAATATTCTATCCCAAACCAATCTCACGTTACACTCTGCAAAATGCCTCGAACAATAAAGCTTATCAATATAACAGATCAGCAATGTAGTGATAAACATCATGCTGGCATACAAACGCAATTTGTCAGCATCAATTACCACCAACAAATAAATCAGAATAAGTTTCAAGGACACCTCTGCAATAGAGATATAGGCATAAACTGACATCTTTTCATGCGCAATAATAGAAGCTTTATAGGGAACAACAAGTAATTCTACCACAAAAGTCAATACGGAAATATGATACACCCACAAGGCCACGTCCGCACGTTCCGCTGGAATGTTCAATTTGTTGATAACAAACCACAAGCCGACAGTTTCAGCCACAATTACCGCAGCAAGGACGATCATACAGAAACACCAGAACGACATGGAAAAAACCTTACTTAGCCCGTCAGAATTTCCCTTGCCCATCTCGTAATTCAAATACCGTTGTGTAGCCGTCGACAAGGCTCCGTTTAAAAAAGCGATCATCGTTACCACTCCCCCCACGACATTATAGATGCCATAATCCACGACACCCAACGTTTGAAGAACCACGCGTGAAGTATATAACGAGATAGCCATCATCAACAGCATCCGCACATACAACGCAGCAGTATTCCGTACAATACGTTTATTGTTTTCCGAATTCGACATTATGTTTCCATAAGTGTTGACATAGGCAAAAGTTCCTGTTTAAAGGTTTATTCATTACCTGTATTTTATCACCCAATCTTGTAATAATCAAAACCGTTTTCTTTCAATTCTTTCCCATCGTAGATATTTCTCCCGTCAATGACCGCATACTCCCTCATCGCCTTTTTCAACACGCTCCAACTCGGCACCCGGAACTCTTTCCATTCCGTCACCAACATCAGCGCATCGGCATCCACCACCGCATCATACATATCCTTACAATAAACAACCTTATCTCCCACCCGTCTCTTACATTCATCCATAGCGATCGGGTCATATACCTTGACCGACACCCCGGCATCAACCAACAAATTGATCAACACCAAAGCCGGAGCTTCCCGCATATCATCCGTTTCCGGCTTGAATGATAACCCCCAAAGGGCCACCGTCCTGCCCTTCACATCCCCGTTGAAATATTTCAGGAATTTGTCAAAAAGCACGGTTTTCTGCTGTTCGTTCACCTCTTCCACCGCTTTTAATACCCTCATGCTGTAACCATTCTGATCAGCCGTTCGAATCAAAGCTTTCACGTCTTTCGGGAAACAACTACCCCCGTAACCGCATCCCGGATAAAGGAATTTCGCCCCAATACGGGTGTCACTCCCAATTCCCTTACGGACCATATTGACATCGGCTCCCACCAATTCGCATAAATTAGCGATGTCATTCATAAAACTGATACGGGTGGCAAGCATCGAATTCGCCGCATACTTGATCATTTCCGCACTCGGAATATCCGTGAACAACATCCGGTCATTCGTCAGCATAAAGGGACGATACAGGCGGGTCATGATCTCCCTTGCCCGGTCACCATCCACTCCAACCACTACCCGATCCGGACGCATAAAATCATCTATTGCAGCTCCCTCCTTTAAAAATTCAGGATTCGAAGCAACATCAAATTCAACATTCACGCCACGCCGATCCAATTCCTCCTGAATCACCTTTTTTACCTTAACAGCCGTACCTACCGGAACAGTACTTTTCGTCACCATCACCAAATATTTACTCATATGACATCCCACTGTCCGGGCTACTTCCAACACGTATTTCAAATCGGCTGCCCCATCTTCATCGGGCGGGGTACCCACCGCACTAAAAACGACCTCTACATCATTCAACACTTCC
>DYVS01000229.1:0-5333 GCA_020743075.1 Butyricimonas virosa
CTTCGCTATTATTGCGGCTACATTGATTCGTATGTTTTTCTTCGAGGCGTACACGATCCCGACTTCCTCTATGGAGAAGTCCATGCTGGTCGGGGATTATCTTTTCGTGAGCAAGGTGGCTTACGGGCCGAAATTACCTAATACCCCGTTGTCTGTACCGTTTACTCATCATACCTTGCCTTTCACCCAGTCAACAAAAGCTTATTCAGACTTGATTCAATGGCCTTACAAACGGATTGCCGGGTTGGGAGAGATTAAACGTGAAGATATTGTCGTGTTTAACTTCCCGGCGGGGGATACGGTAGTCGTCGGAAGAGAAAACCCGGATTACTATTCGCAAATCAGGGGACAGGAGGCTGCTATTCGGTACGTGGCACAAGAGAAGGGATTGAGTGTAACCCCGGAGGAGGCCTGGTCCATCGCTCGTAAACAGATTTGGCGGGAGAACGAGATTATCGCCCGTCCAGTAGATAAGCGGGAGAATTACATCAAGCGATGCGTTGGGATTCCGGGGGATGTTTTGGAAATGAAGGATGCCGTACTTTACGTGAACGGGAAGAAGTTGGAGGATAAAGATAAAATGCAATATAATTATGATATTATCGTGAATTCTCCCTTTAATAAGGTAAAGTTGCAAGATATGGGGATTTCCATGGAAGATATTAATGGTGGTTATATGGGGAATAATCATTACGTGTTGCCTCTGACGGTTGAAATGGTGGAGAAGATTAAGAAAATGCCGAACGTTCTGTCGGTGAATCATCAAGAGGATGATGGACAAATATTCCCGTATAGCCCGAATTACCCGTGGACACGTGATAATTTCGGACCGTTACCGATCCCGAAGAAAGGGGAAACTATTGACCTGACGTTAGAGAATTTACCGCTTTATGATCGTATTATCGGGGCATACGAGGAGAATAAACTGGAGGTAAAGGATTCCGTTATATATATTAACGGAGCCCCGGCAGATAAATATACTTTCAAGATGGATTACTACTGGATGATGGGGGACAACCGTCACAATTCGGCTGACTCTCGTTACTGGGGATTTGTTCCTGAAGATCATATTGTCGGGAAAGCTTATTTTATCTGGCTTTCTCTGGATAAGGATAAATCCTTCCTAGGTAAGATACGTTGGAACAGGATGTTCCGGTTCATACATTAAAAAAAGCGGCATGTGCCGCTTTTTTTGTTATTATATTTTGTAACTTGTCATTGTTTTAAAAATTACATTATGACTAAAACTAAAAATAAGAAAACATTTGTATTAGATACGAATGTGATTTTACACGATTACAGATCCATCTACAATTTCGAGGATAATGATATTGTTATTCCAATCACGGTATTGGAGGAGTTAGATAAGTTTAAACGCGGGAATGACCAGATTAATTACCATGCCCGTGAGTTTGTCCGGGAATTGGATCAGATTTCCGGATCAGATTTTTTTCTAAAAGGAGCGCCGTTAGGTAAGGGAAGAGGGCGTTTGTTTATCCAGACGGGAGTGCCTTTCTCTCCCAAAATGAATGATTCTTTTGGCGAGGATATTCCCGATCATCGAATATTGGCTATTGCTGAATATATAACAGAGAAGAGAGAAGGAGAAAAGGTCGTTTTGGTGTCGAAAGATATGAATTTGAGGATGAAAGCGAGGTCTCTGGGAATTTTGGCAGAGGACTACAAGACCGATCAGGTGAAGGACTTGGAAGTGTCGTTAAACAAGTGTATAGAAACAAAAGAGGATTTCTCTCAAGAGTTGATCGCAAAGCTTTACGAAAGCGGGGAGGCAGGAGTTCCGGTAGAGACGTTTTTCCCGAAGGAAGAAATTAAAGGAAATAATTACTATATATTGAAGAATGGTAGTAATTCGGTATTGGCTTGTTATGATCCAGTCCGGAAAGTGGTGCGGAAAGTGGAGAAGCTAAATACTTTCGGCATTTACCCGAAGAATTCGGAGCAGGCGTTTGCTCTGGATGCCTTAATGAATCCGAATATCTCGTTGGTAGCATTGAGCGGTAAGGCCGGTACGGGAAAGACGTTATTGGCTTTGGCGGCAGCTTTGCAACAAAACAAGGCATTCGAGCAAATTTACCTGGCACGTCCGATCGTGGCCTTGTCAAACAAGGATTTGGGGTATTTGCCGGGGGATGTGAACGAGAAAGTTAGCCCGTATATGCAGCCTTTGTTTGATAATCTGGCCGTAATCAAGCATCGTTATAATATGCATAGCCAGGAAAACCGGTTGATTGAGGATATGTTGAAAGATGAACGTCTGGTGATTTCGGCACTGGCCTATATCAGGGGGCGGAGTTTGTCAAATGTCTTTTTCATCGTGGATGAAGCGCAGAATCTTAAGCCACATGAGGTAAAGACGATCATCACTCGTGCAGGAGAGGGCGTGAAGATGGTATTCACGGGAGATATTGACCAGATAGACTCTCCTTACTTGGATAGACAATCGAATGGTTTATCGCATTTGTTTGATCGTATGCAAGGACAGGATATTTTTGCCCACGTGCATTTGGAGAAGGGAGAGAGAAGTTACCTGGCAGAAGTAGCAAGTAACTTGCTGTAAAGATAAAAACTAAAAGATAAAAGCTAAAAGTTCAATGATTTAGGACTATTAGCTTTTATCTTTTGGTCTAAACTTTTATCTTTTAGTTTTTAACTTTTAGTTTTTTCAAGTGAATATACTGGGTTTTTTAAGTGCGGCCATTTTATTGACCTTGATGCCGGGGCCGGATATTTTATTCGTGATCACACAAAGTATTACCCGGGGAAAGAAAGCAGGAATTATTTTTGCTTGCGGGTTGTGTACGGGGTTGATCGCTCACACGGCGGCTGTGAGTCTGGGACTTTCTTTGATTTTGTATAATTCTCCGGTGGCATTCAGCGTACTGAAATATATGGGGGCGGCTTACTTGATTTATTTGGGCGTGAAATCATATATCCACCGGAAGGAAAATTCGTTGGCTTTGTCGACTGCTACCGGGGTAGAATATAAATTGTACCGCAAGGGAATTCTGATGAATATACTGAATCCGAAGGTGCTGTTGTTCTTTATTGCATTCTTTCCCCAGTTTGTAAGTCCTACCACGGAGAACCCGGCAGGAGAGTTACTGATACTGGGATTGCTTTTTATGGCGCAGGCCATTGTTATATTCACGTTGGTAGCTTTGCTGGCAGACCGGTTGTCACGTCGGTTGATGCAAAATGCTCGATTTTCGTTGATCATGCATATCATCGAATCGTTGGTTTATTTTGCCATTGGAATCAGTCTGATTTTTGTGACTGTTTGATCAAAATTTTCTTAACCGAAGTATTCGAGGTATATAGGTCGAGATGTGACGGGCTTTCTTGGTTTCGTATACATCTGCAATCTTGATCAGAATGGCTGTTTCTTCCACACCACCAAAGCCCGGGTTTATGGCAGTCCCAAAGGATTTCATGGAAGGTGACAGGCTCATGTAGGCATTTACTAAGGGTGGGATATTTTCTCCATGTTCCCGGACGTAACGAGAGAGGATTCGATAATCCTCGTCATAATTATTTCCGCAGAGTATTTTCCCGAGTTTATTATCATCAATATGAATTTCCAATGGAGTAATCGGCTCGACAAGTCTTTCCGTATCTTTGAAGTACTTTCGCATAAAGAATAAGATCATGTCACGAGCCTCTATATTGAAACTGGTGTACATGGTTACTTTCCCGAAGAAGTATTCCATACCCGGATTCTCCACGGTAAGAGCGCCCAGACCGTCCCATAAGTTATCCAAAGCGAACAGGGATTTGCGTCCCATTTTTGTAGACTGGTACAAAGGTTGTACGAAAGAACGGCCCAATTCGATCATTTTAGTGAGATATTGCTTTTTAAAGGCTTCGGAGAAACGGAATAATTCAGTCGTGGCCAAGTTGGGTTCTCCCTCTTGGTTTAAAGGAAGGTTGTCACATAAAATATACCGGTACCCGCCTAGGATTTCCTGCTCTTTCGGGTCCCATACGATTAATTGCTGGTAGGGAACCTGCTCGTCAACATCAAATGGATCAATGTCTACCTCTTTTCCAGTACCGCCCCCGGCAGTTCTGAAGGTTAATTCACGTAATCTTCCCACCTCTTTCATCAGGTTAGGACTGTTGAAAGCATTAAACGAGTAAATCTCGTTTCCCCCTTTATTGGTTTTACGAATGAATCTTTCTTCTGTCAGTTCTGCTAATAATTTTGCTTTGTTTACAGGATAGATGACTGGTTGCATAGTTTATGTAGATCTATAATTGGTAGACAATATTCTTTATCTCTTCCGCCCATTCTTTCGGTGTTTTACTTTTATCTAGGGTTTCCCATTTAATGGGTTTCCCGATGACAAGTGTAAAAGTTGAACCTTTCTTGTTGAATGTTTCCTTGGGGAGATACATCATTTCCAGATTAACCTTTAGTCCTATTTTGGTACGAAAGTTTGCTAAATTATAAAAGAATTTTGAATTTTCCGCTTTTACCCGTATTGGAATAATGTCCCGTTGGTATTTAACAGCTTTAACCACGAAACTTTTTTGCCATTCCAAATCTTTAACCACGCCTTTAACTTTGCGGCTTACCATTCCGGCAGGGAAGGTAATGACCTGAGCATCGGAGGCAAAGGCGTTTTCTAGGTCTACTGCGGCTTCTTTGGCTAAGGCTCCGTGTTTGTTAACCGGTAAAAAGATATTATTCAGATTCTTGAGATTCATCAGTAAATCGTTTACCTGGAATTTAAGCTTTTTATATATTTTCCCCAAGAAGGAGATCAGAATGATACCATCTGGCCCCCCGAGAGCGTGATTTGCAGCAAAAATATAGCGTCCGTCGGGGGCAGGTAAATTCTCTTTACCTTCGATGATGTAAGAAATATCAAGATATTCCAAGATACCTTCGGCAAAATCCAAGCCTTTTTGATCCCCGTATTTAGAGATGAAGTCGTTGATCTGGTCTTGGCAGATCACTCGTTTTAAAAATGAATAAACGAATTTCGGAATCCAGCGGGCTAACTTCGGATTCTTACTTTTGAAAAGTTGTTCAATATATATCGGTTTAACGGTTTCTTCCATAATAAATGTGAATTGAATCTCCTTGTTTCAAAACTTTTGACAAAGATAAAAAACCTTATTCAATAAAATTCGTTAGAGAGGATATGAATTGAAAAATATGAACATTTTTAATGGATAGAATAAGTTAAACGCAAAAAAAGAGAACTATGAGAAAATTATCTTTGATAACAAGTGGAGTTATTTTGATGCTCTCTTTCTTGATGGTGGGGTGTAATACCATGAAGAAGTTGGAGAGAGAGGCCATCGAA
>DYVS01000230.1:0-3770 GCA_020743075.1 Butyricimonas virosa
GGAATATTAATTTTGAATTTTGTATAAACAGGAGAATTATCCATCAAATAACTCGCAGTAAAAGCTATTGGAACACCTGGAACTTCTGGAGAATAATAACCGCCATCAATAATATATTTCTTAAAAGCCGCAAAACCCTCAACCGACTCTGCAATTCCACTACCATCACCTCCTACCATGTATATTTTAATATTAGACTCGTCAATAATTTTTTTATATTCATTTGAGATACTAATATTTCCATTTACTATTTTAGCATCAAATGCTGCTTTTACTGCTAACCGAACTTCATTATAACCATAATTCGATTCCATTGTAATAACTCCCATTCTACCATAAGTTATAGAGCTGATGTAAACAGGAGAAAATCCTTCCATTAAATTAATTGCATCATTGTCTAATAATAAATTTCCATCTAAAGGTATATCCATGTCAACGGTAAAATTCTTTTGAATAAATTTAGCAATCAATCCTGTTTTATGCGCAATCTTTCCTTTTGCAGCATCCACTGTTATATTAAGAATACTTGCAACATTAATATTTGAAGCAAATGTCAATTTCAATTCATCATAATAGGTAAACTGATTTATATCATAACTAAACGAGACTAGCTGTTTGCCAGACATACCATTATTATTCATAGTATTAACAATAGATTGTCGCATTGCTGAAAGAGAAGGTCTTCCAATTTCATCTACGACAAATTTAGCTGGAAAAGAATACGAAATAGTTATCGGTTCAACTCTATTTGTTAACACTTGGTATCTCTGAGTTTCTAAAGATCCTCCTTTCAATAACGATCCTAAATATATGTACCTTTCTAACCCTTGTAAGGACGTGATTTCATCTGTTTCATAGATCAACGTATGCCCAGTTGCTCCCGGCCATAAACTATCTTTCAAGAAAGATAACGATCTTGAAAATGAATTATATTGTTCTGTATTTCCTGCCATAACACCTATTGTTTCTTGCGGAAATTTTATCAATTTAATACCATTTACCTCAGCATTTATGGAACAATATTCTTTAGAACAAGAAATCGTGAAAACGCATGTTACGATCAATGTCAACAAAACATTCAAATATCTCATATTATTTAAATTCATATAACTAATTTATTAATTTCAAAATACTCATTTTTTCTACACCTAAAATCAAATGAAAATTTTACATTCGTACCTCCTTTCTTTTTAAGAAAGACCAGACGTTGCCAAGTACCCCTTCGAAATGGTTAAGGCAACGTCTTCCTTTTTAATTAAACAAAAAACAATACACGCTTACCTATTATAGATAAGCGTTCCATTTATACAACAAATAATACTAAACTTACTCTTGAATACACACTCTCTTGAAGTATTTTTCCTCTTGTCCTCCGCAAAAGTAAAATATAAGTATTATAAAGGCAGGTCTTCTGACTCATCCCTTTTCCAGAGTCTTCCCGTTATAGATGAACAGTGACATATTTCTGGAAATTAATTTCTTAATGAAATTAGGAATTACAGCTGCGGGAACAGTTATCGATTTACACGATATTCCCTTTTAATCGAACTATGATTTCTATCAAAGCATGAACCTTTAATATATAACAAATGCCATTTTTAAATCTTTAATAAGAACTCAATACAAATGTAAAGATATTAATTTGACAAGCAAATGATTTACAAAAAAATATTCAAAAATATAACTATATTGCAAGCGCAACAATTTTTACAAACTGAAAATCGTTGATAAGATGCTGTTCATACAGCACAAAAAAATATTAGTATCTCCACCGTCTTATGCTTTGAAACACCCTTCTTCTGTATATACCCAAACACTTAAATACATTTAACTATGGAAAATTATAGTATATGTAAAAATATTACTTTAAGAAATAACGTACATAAAAAAATCCCTAAGGTCCGGATTCCATGGTAGACCTTAGGGACTTTATAACTTTTAAACTTTATAGACGAACTAGAATACAATCGTCATCTCGTTAATCAAATTCTGCGCATTCGCAATCTTGTCCACGATGAACAACATATAACGAGCATCCAAGTTGATACATCTTTGCAAGTTTTCCTCGAAATCAATATCACCGGACATAGCCTCGGAGTTTCCGTCAAATGCGGTTCCGATCAACTCGCCGTTACCATTGATAACCGGAGAACCGGAGTTACCACCTGTAATATCATTGTTCGTGATGAAGTTCACGGAAATGTTGTCAGCACCGTAACGTCCGAAATTCTTTGCATAATACAAATCTTTCAAATTTTGCGGAACTTCGAATTCGCCACCTTTCGGGCCTTCTTTTTCCATAACACCGGTTAACGTAGTGTAATAATCATAGAACACGGCATCTCTCGGCTTGTAGCTCTTCACGTTTCCATAAGTCAAACGGATAGTAGAGTTAGCGTTCGGAGCCCATACTTTGTTCGGTTCCATTGCCATCAATCCATTCACGAACAAACGATCTCCTTTGGCAATATTGCTACGCATAGAACTCATTTCCCCGCTTAATTTCTGGTAAACCTCGAACAGGCTCTTTCCCGTGATATAACCCAAATCTTTATTCAATTTCTTCATATCCGGTTTTTCAAGGAATGCGTTCAAACGAGCCTCATCCGTAAAAATAGATTTGTCAGACAATTCTTTAGCGAATTTCTCGTAATTACCTTTATATTTCTTGTTGATCAAATTGATCACTTCCGGATGCCATTCAGCAGCCACGTTATCGCTATAAATTTTGAACAAAGCAGCCATCAAATTTTTGTCAACATCTTTGTTGAAATCTTTAAAGAAACCTGCTGCATTCTTCTTGATAGCTTCAAGGTACATTCCCTTCATTTCAGCCGGGGTATCTGCATCCAAAGCTTTTTCCAAGGTATTAGCCACCTGGAAGGCAAACAAGGGAACTTCAGGACCTTGTAATGCTGCCTCCTGCATATAAGACATAGCCACGTTATACGGGTGCATAGCCTCGTAACCCTCTTTGATCAAAGTCAAAGCATTACCATATTTAGCTTTGCGAGCCGGATCAGCATTCACCCAAGCAGTAAATTCACGCTCGATTTTCTCTTTTTCGCCCATCGTGTTCAGATTCTCTAAAGCGATATTTTGCTCGTGAGAATATTTCCAATAGTTTGCACATGATGCATATTTAGATGCATATTGAATACGGGTGGCAGCAGCGGCGTCCATTCCTTCTTTCATGATACGCAACTTCTCTGTACGTACTTTGTAACGAATATCATTGGTTACATCCATCGTCTCTTTCAAACCAAAACTAGTTAAGAAACGATCGGTTGTTCCGGGGAATCCCATGATCATGGCGAAATCACCATCTTGTACACCTTTTGCAGAAACAGGCAAATGATGTTTCGGTTTCAACGGAATATTATTCGTGTTATAAGGAGCCGGTTCTCCGTCAGGACCCGTGTAAATACGCATCATACAAAAGTCTGCCGTGTGACGGGGCCAAGACCAGTTATCCGTGTCACCACCGAATTTACCCATACTTTGAGCCGGTGCGCCTACTAAACGAACATCTTGATAGATTTTGTAAACCAACAAGAAGAACTGATTTCCCTCGAACATATCCTGTACCTGCGCATGAAGGTTTGTTCCTTGCACAGCCTTGGCAGAAATTTGTTTAGAAATAGCATTGATAGCTGCAGCACGTTCCTCTTCTGACATTTTATCGTTCAAAACTGCATTCACTTGATCAGTCACATCTTCCATTCGTTGCAGGATAGATGCAGTAATACCGGGATTCGGTAACTCTTCGC
>DYVS01000231.1:0-7882 GCA_020743075.1 Butyricimonas virosa
AGCCGGGTTCTGTACATTGCGGTTTCTATCATTTATCTACTCCGCGAATCACTCCGCAGCTCTAGCGACCTACCCCCTGGCATCGGTCGGGCAAACCTAAGCGCCAGTGTACATGGTCTTGCAACTCGTGAGGCGTACGGCTACCCCGATCGCCCGGGATACCGGTGAGCTCTTACCTCACCTTTTCACCCTTGTTCCGCGAACGGAACGGTTATTTTCTGTTACACTACTGCCCCCTCTCGGAGACCTTCCCGTTAAGAAGCACGATGCCCTGTGTTGCCCGGACTTTCCTCTCTCCCTCGCGGGACAGCGATAGAACGGCCTGCCTTTATATTTTAGATTTACGATTTTAGATTTTAGATTCCAACCGCACAAGGCCAACGTTTCTCACTCTAAACTCGTTAAATCTTCTTCATTTTCAACTTTCAATTCTCAATTTTCAATTAATTAAGAATCGGGTCTTCCGGGAAATTCGCCCACAGCTTGTATCTTCCGCCCAGAGAACTCATGGCCTGTTCCCATAATCCCTCGTTCGGGATGGTAAACAGTGTGTCGGTAGGAATTGTCCCCACCATCCAAGAATTCTCCTGCAATTCATTCTCCAACTGACTATCCGTCCAACCACTGTACCCAGCAAAGAAACGAATCTCTCCTTCCAATATCTTTCCGGCTTTCAACATCTCCGTCAAAGCCTTAAAATCACCTCCCCAGTATATCCCTTTCGCAATCTCTTCCGAGTCCGGTATGTCATTTCTCCGGTGGATATAATACAACTGATTACGCTCCACGGGACCACCAATGTATACAGGGAAATATACTCCTTCGAGTTCTTTTACCAACTCGGAAGTCGTGTAAGGTAACGGCTTGTTCAATACAAAACCCACGCTCCCACTCGGATCATGCTCCACCATGTAAACCACGGAACGATTAAAATATTTACCTTCCAGAAAAGGTTCTGCAATCAACACCTTTCCCACCTCAACACGGTCATCGTTGTGACGTATCTGAAACAGATCCTGAAATTCCTTTTCCACGTAATTAATATTTTTACAAGTCAAATATATCTACTAACTTTGTATTGATAAAGCGTTAATGCAAAGATATACAAAATGTGGAAAATATTTGTCATATCACTCCTATCTTTATTTATTAACAGCTTTGCAACAGCGCAGAGTGTTGTTCCATCCGTAATTATAGGTAGGGATACGGTGCCTCATGTTCTTCTCCATGAAGTAGATGTGGTTGCCCGCTTGAAGAATCCCCGGAAATACGCCCGTCAGCAACAACGCAACTTAAGGATGGTTCATAACGTGAAAAAAGTGTTCCCGTACGCGAAAATTGCCGCCGCCAAGATCAACGAGATCGAGTACAAACTCGCACAAACGGATTCCGAGGCAAAACGGAAGCAGATCATCAAGAAAGAGTACAAGGAACTCATGCACACGTTCAAGCAACCATTAATGAAATTAACCGTCACGCAAGGGAAGATTCTCGTTCGCCTGATCTACCGGGAGACGAACAACACGTCGTTCAATCACATCAAGGAGTACAAGGGTACGGTGAATGCCTATTTCTGGCAATCGCTGGCTTTGTTATTCGGGAACAACCTGAAGGCCGATTACGAACCGAACGGGCGGGACCGGGAAATCGAGCAGATCGTTCGCTCGCTCGAAAAGGGAGACCCTTCTCACATCACCCGGCGATAAATCCTGTCCTTGGTGCTAAAATTACCGCTCTCTGATATGATCGGAATTTAAAGTTTATTACTTTTGCCTTATGAAATACGAAGAGATAGTTGCAGATTTAAAAGCAGGGAAATACGCCCCGATTTACTTTTTATCGGGGGAAGAGTCTTATTTCTTGGACGATATAGCAGCACGGATCGAGAAAAATGCCCTCACGGAGGACGAGAAGGCGTTTAATCAAACGATATTGTACGGGAACGATGTCTCCATGACCACCGTGACCGACACGGCCCGCCGCTTTCCCATGATGTCACAACGTCAGGTTGTTATTGTCAAAGAGGCTCAGAATATCCGGGATTTCGAGAATTTACTGCCTTATATTGATCATCTTCAACCGACAACGATCCTCGTGTTTCTCTATAAAAACAAGAAACCGGATAAGCGTAAAGGGGTTTTCAAGAAATTAAGCAGCTCTTCGCATTGCATCTATTTCGAGTCGGCCAAACTTTACGACAATAAGATTCCGGACTGGATTATCTCGTACTGCAAAGACAAGAAGTACATGATTTCGTTGAAAGCCGCAGGTATTCTCGCGGAAAGTCTGGGGAACGATTTGAGCAAGGTGGCCAACGAACTGGACAAGCTCATGCTCCTACTTCCCGGTGGCGGCGAGATCAAGGAGAATCTGGTTGAAGAACACACGGGGATCAGCAAGGAATTCAACACGTTCGAACTCACGGCAGCCATCATACAGATGGATCACCTGAAAGCAAACCGTATCGTGAATTATTTCGAGGCTAATCCCAAGAACAACCCACTGGTTCTCACAATCAGTATGTTGTTCCGGTACTTTCTGAACCTACTAACGTACCACTACCAGAAGAAAAGTACCCCAAACCAGCAGGAAATGGCCCGGTTGCTGGGCATCAATCCTTATTTTCTGAAAGATTACACGGAAGGAGCGAAAAGATATAACGCCATGAAATGCGCTAACATTATCTCTTGGTTACGAGAGTATGACCTTAAATCAAAAGGTGTCGGCAATGCTAACATTTCTGACGGTGAACTATTGAAAGAGCTAATATTTAAGATAATGCATTGAAATTTGCCCGTGGTGAATTTCAGGTTACAGGTTGAAAATGAAAAAGGCTATATTTTTGGATCGGGACGGGACCATTAATTCTGATGAAGGTCATTATTACATCTACAAGGTTGAAGACTTCGTTTTCAATCCCGGTGTTATTGACGGTATTCGTCGGCTGAACGAGGCGGGTTACTTGATTATCGTTGTTACCAACCAAGGCGGGGTCGCTAAAGGGGAGTACACGATCGAAGACGTGGACAACCTTCACGCCCACATGTGCAAGGAACTGGAAAAGCACGGGGCGCACGTGGACAAAATATACTACTGCCCTCATCACAGTAGTATTGCCCCCTGCAAATGCCGGAAACCATCGCCTTACATGATTGAACAAGCTATTCGGGAGTTCGACATTGACAAATCCGCCTCATGGTTAATCGGGGATGGCTCACGGGACATCGAAGCGGCAGAGGCAGCCGGAATCCGGGGAATTAAAATACCGAAAAACAGTGATTTAACCCCGGTTATAGACTCTATCCTCAAGCAATAAGAAGGTTAACGATACGCCATGTTCGAAGTCTTGTTTGCCTTACTGCCTATGGTTATACTGGTCATAGCCATGGGGATATGCAAGTGGCCCGGAGACAAGAGTAGCCTGCTTACCCTGGTTATTACCGTTACGCTGGCCACTTTCGCCTTTGGTATTCCCACACGAGAGATCGGTTTCACTTTAATAAACAGTACCGCACGTGCTTGTATCACCATTCTTTCCGTTATCTGGATGGCCGTGTTTAGCTATAATGTTCTGCTGGATTCCGGCAAGATTGAAGTGTTAAAAGACCAACTGGCAACGATTTCCACGGACAGGAGTGTACAGGTATTACTGATCACGTGGGGGTTCGGGGGCCTACTGGAAGGAATGGCCGGCTACGGGACCTCGGTCGCAATCCCGGCTGCCATACTCGTAACGCTGGGATTTCGCCCGTTGTTCGCCGTACTCGTGAGTCTCATCGCCAACAGTGAACCCACGACATTCGGAGCCGTCGGTATCGCGGAAACCGTTCTCATGGAAGAGACAGGCTGCCCGTTACCTGAATTGTGCAAGGCTACCATTCAACAATTATATCCTTTTATATTCTTGATCCCGATTACCCTGGCTATATTGGCCGACAGACGCCGCCAAGCTTTACTCAAGAACATCTTGCTCGGCACGCTTGTCGGGGGCGTATCTTTCCTAGCACAATACGCCACGGCCGTATATCTCGGTCCGGAGATGCCAGCCATTCTAGGCAGTATTTGTTCCATCATTATTATTATCGCATGGAGTAGATGGACCGAAAAAAGTGACACAATTCCCACGACACACTCGCCCCAACAAATATACCAAGCGTGGAGTGTCTACGGCCTTATCATTTTCTTTATATTACTGGCTATTCCCTTCAATTTCAGGGCAACGAGTTTATTGCTTTTTGCCGGAGCTTTTATAGGGGGACGGATACAGGGTGTAACGACAAGCAGGCAATTCACGTTACTCGGCCAAACCCTTGTACAAATCCGCAGTACCATTATTATGGTTATCGCCTTGGTCGGTATATCCGCACTCATGGAAATATCCGGTATGGTGCAATTACTGGCCGACACACTCACGTCCATCTCCGGGAAGTATTACGCTTTCTGGTCCCCTCTGGTCGGGGAAATAGGAACATTCATCACGGGTAGCGGTACTTCGGCAAACATTCTTTTCGGGAAGTTACAAGCAGGAATCGCCGCAAACATGGACATTGATCCTTCTTGGCTTGCCGCCGCCAACACCACAGGCACTACCGCCGGGAAAATCATCTCCCCCCAGAGTATTGCCATTGCCGCCTCCGCATGTCAATTACAAGGCCAAGAAGGGGAAATTCTAAAACAGGCTTTCCCTTATGCACTCGTGTATGGAATAATACTGGGAATTATCGTCTTTATCGGGTGATTAAAAAGCCGCTAGCAATAAATCAATATCTCTGGAAACCAAACCATAGCGATCGGCAATTACCCGTTTGGTCAACACTCCATTATAAACGTACACCCCGTGCCGCAATCCTTTGTCATTTTTTATAGCGGCATTAAAACCTCCCGCTCGGGAGATCTTATCAAACAAAGGAGTGAATAAATTACTATAAGCAATGGAAGCCGTACGAGCCACTCTCGACGGGACATTCGGGACACAATAATGGATTACCCCGTTATATACATACGTCGGATTCTCGTGGGTGGTAGGACCTGACGTTTCAATACATCCGCCGTGTTCGATGGACATATCCACGATTACCGCCCCCTGTTTCATCAATCTCACCTGTTCTTCAGACACGGTGATCCCCAAATCATCATCAAAGAAACGTAAAGCCCCAATCAGTACGTCGGCAGATAATAGTGCCCGTTCCAAAACCGGCTTGTGAAAAACAGAAGTATATACCCGTCGCCCCAGACAATGATTTATCCGACGCAGACGCTCCAACGAATGATCGAAAACTTTCACCTCTGCTCCCAAAGCCAATGCCGTGCGAGCTGCGTATTCACCCAAAGTTCCGGCACCTAGAATAACCACCTCGGCAGGCGTGATTCCCGTCACCCCTCCTAACAAAATTCCTTTACCTTCTCGGGAATTACTCAGGTACTCACTAGCAATCATGATCGCCGAACTTCCCGAAATCTCGCTCATCATCTGTACCACGGGATAAGTCTCGTTCTCGTCTTTCAGAATATCAAACCCGACAGCCGTAATCTTCTTCTGCATCATCTCGACGACAGCCTCTTTGTGTAATTCAAAAAGCTCGATGGGCGACAATATAACCTGCCGATCATGCATCATCTCCACGTCTGCCTGCATCACCGGAGTCGGTTTCAGTATAATATCCGCCGTGTACACTTCCTCGCAGGTATCCAACATCTGGGCTCCCGCATCGGCGTACTCCCGGTCATGGTAATGTGCAGCCTCTCCGGCTCCTCGTTGTACCATTATCGTATGCCCCATATCAACCATCATGGCCACGGCCTCCGGGGTTAAACACACCCGGTTTTCCCGTCGCTCGGTCTCGTTCGGTAAACCGATTGTCAACCGTTTCTGTCGGTATTCCCCAAACACCTCTTTTTCCTGGTATAGAAACCACTCCCGATTAATCTGGGCTCCCAATAATTTACCCGAGTTGTCCATAACTTACACTTTAAAGTTTTTCTTCAATCACCAATTCTCTCCGGCCATCTGCCAGTTCGGAGAACTTACATATCAACGTGTTTTCCGGCAACAGAGGCTCCACCATCTCCGGCCACTCGATAAAACAACGATTCCCGCTATAAAAATATTCCTCGTAACCAAAGTCCATGGCCTCTTCGATGTTCTTCACCCGATAGAAATCGAAATGAAAAACCGAGTCTCCCGTGGCTGTCAGATACTCGTTTACGATAGCGAACGTCGGGGAATTCACATCATCCTCTATCCCCAAACACCCGGCTACCGCTTTCACGAAAGTGGTCTTTCCCACCCCCATCGACCCGTATAAAGCATATATCGTGTTGTTTCCGGTACTTTCCAGAAACTCTTTTGCTACCCGATTCAAATCATCAACACCGTCAATTATCCAGCGCATAAACTTTCCTCTATTTTGTGAATTGATTAATTACCTTTGTCATATACCCGATTGAAGTATACCACAAAGGTAATTATTAGTAAACGAAAAAACGAAACTAAAAGTTAGAATCTCCCCTACTTCTCAACTTCTTCAACGATCTCATCCTGTTGTCCGGCCTCCGTGTTTTTCTCTTCTGTGGCAGCACCTTTCAGGAAAGTCGGTAGATTCAGCCCGGCCATGTTAAACAGATCATTCAACGGGGGAACTGATTTCATCATGCCCGAGATGAAGTTAGCCGTGGAGGTATTCCCGTTCCCTGCATTATTGCCATCCCAAACGGTAACCTTATCGATCTTGATATTCTTAACAGCCTCCACTTGCGTTCTCACCAGCTCCGGCAATTTATCGGTAATTAACATCATCACCGCCTTGTCGGGATCTCCGGCAGCGGCTTTCACGATTTGGGCATATCCTTCCGCCTGTTTTGTCAGCACCTCGTATAAACCTCGTGCCTCCGCATCCATCTTGGCAAAAATGGCATCCGCCTCTCCTTTCGCCAACCGGCGCAAACGTTCCGCCTCGGCCTCCGCATCAATAATAGCTTTCTCCTTGTCAATCTGTGCGGGAACCACGATATTAGCCGCTTGTGTGGCTTTTTCTCTTTCGGCACGAGCGATCTCGGCCTCTTTCTCTGCCATGTACGCCTCTTCCAAAGCCTTTGCAGCTTGCACTTTCTCTGCCGCAATAGCTTTACGGGCAGCCTCGGCCTCTCTCTCCCGACGGATGGCATCCGAATCGGCAATCAAAATCTTGGCATTGTTTTCTCCCTCCACCGCAGTTGCATTAGCCTCGGCCGTCCGGATACGAGTGTCCCGCACGGTTTCTGCAATACGAATATCTTTATCCCGATCTGCCTCGGCCTTACCGATCTCACCGAATCGATTCTGCTCGGCCACGCTTTTCTTGGCATCATTGATCGCTTTCGCTGCCGCTTCTTTTCCCAAAGCCTCGATATACCCGGACTCATCCCGCAAGTCGGTCACGTTCACGTTGATCAGTTTCAAACCGATCTTCCGTAATTCGGCCTCCACGTTAGCACTCACGTTAGCCAAGAATTTATCCCGGTCAGAATTAATTTCCTCAATATCCATCGTGGCAATCACCAAACGTAACTGCCCGAAAAGAATATCCTTGGCCAAATCCTGAATATTTTCCTGCCGTTGCCCCAACAAACGCTCTGCCGCATTCGTCATACTATCCGGTTCGGTAGAGATACCCACCGTAAAACGGCAAGGCACATCTACCCGTATATTTTGTTTACTTAAAGCGTTCGTCAAATTACACTCGATAGAGATCGGGGTCAAATCCAAAAATGAATAACTCTGAAATACAGGCCAAATAAAGGCCGCCCCTCCATGAATACAACGTGCGGAACTCACTCCCCCGGTCGCATTCTTACCGGTCCGTCCGTACACGACAAGAATCTTGTCTGACGGACAACGTTTATA
>DYVS01000232.1:0-5669 GCA_020743075.1 Butyricimonas virosa
CTATATCCAAAGAAACAAGCATCATAACCATACCCAACGGCATTATCAATCACCAACACTTCATCAAAGGTAAGCTCGTAACGATATGCATTTCCATTTTCTGATAACATCCAATTCGTTGCCCCACTTCCCATCAACTCCTTACAAGTGAAATCCGGAATAATATCCCTTACCCTGTTTTTATACATCACCCCGAAAGTCTTAGCATTCAATTTATAGATCAATCCATCCTCCCGTGATGCCAACAGCAAATAGGAACCAAACTGTGCCAGATCCGTACAATTTATAATCGTGTAGTCCGGGTTCTCCTTTGTCAGAACATCCGTAACAAATTCCTTCTTCACCCCGGATTCTATTTCCTGCCGGGTCAAAGTTTTCATAAACGAAATCCGGGGATTCCCCGCATCATCCTGACTCAATACCGTGATTCCTTCATCATAAGGTGTCGTCACGTTCAACATAAAACCTTTAAACGAGATCGCCTCTCCGTTATCCACCTTCAACCGCAAATAATAAGTACCCAATTTCCTGAAAGTATAACGTAACTCAGCCTCGTTAGATATTATTTTTAAAGAATCCTTTGCCGGATAATCACTCTCATCCTTCGTATTATAGGTTGCATACCCCCACTCGTAAGTCAACGGCCTCTCCTCTCCACTTTGCACAACATCCACTTTGTAAACAAACTCCTCGCTTAAATTCACGCTCAACGTGTCGTATTGAGAAATGATTGAAAACCGAGAGAAGTGGGGGTCCGCCAAGCTCGTATCATCATGAATACAAGCATCCAGTAAACCACTTACCAGGATGGCGAAAACTATGTAATATATCTTTTTCATCGCTCTTCAATTTTTATTTAGATCACTATACAGGAGATTACATCAAATAAATTTATCAGGATTCGGCATATTCACTCCTTCGGTAGGATGTGCCTGGTAATACTCGTACACCGGTTTCAACACGTATTTCACCCAAATACCCGGATAATTTCTAGACCAAAACCACGCCGGGGCATTCTCAAGCAACCGCCCGTAATTCTCTTCGAAATAAGCATATTCCACCGGACGAAGTTCCTCCAATTCCCAGTATTTTTCCAACATCCGCTTAAACAAAGCGGAAGAGAACGTTCCCAAATCAGCATCTTTCCACCAATCCGGTCGGGAGTACTCCCCGTCAGCTATCGACAAAATATAATTATCATCGGCAATCGGTTTAAAATACTCATCCTCCGCAAATCTCAAATACAAGTAATACGAACGTTCCTTCATATCCCCCGTCTTGTTCAACCGGATGTTCAGGACACCCCGAACGCTATCGGCAGGAATCACCACCTCTCCCATCACGTAATGCACATTCTCCCGTGCTGTTGAAGAATCGGCAACAACCATAACCACCGGATGCTGCACCTCGTTCACGGGTTTACCGATCACCCGGATCGGGATCTGGTAATCGTAGTCATCTCCTTCAACCGAAACAAAAGAGAAAAAAATAGTATCTGTCTTACTTTCCCGCTCAAAATAGACAGACCTTTTCTGATGCACGTTATACATCAAGTCATCGTCCGAACAAGAAAACGCAATCCAAGCTAATCCGATGACGAAACTAATTAATGTTATCTTTTTCATATCTTTTGTTTTTAATGTTAACGGGCATTCATTTCCTCTTCGGGAACAGGTAAACAATAGATCTTGTCACTTCCCGGCAGAGTTACCGCCCCAATGATTGAATATACATCCCGGTTCTGCCGTTTCATGCAAAACCACTCTTGGCCTTCCCCGTAATACTCCTTACGGCGTTCCTTCATAATATCACCAAGCGTCAGTTGTCGAACCGGAACCCGGTCTTTAAACCCAACCATTCCCCGGGCTTCCACAACTATATCCATGTAATCCGTGGCCAAGTCAATATTCTCTTCCAACAAAGCTTCCGCCATGATATAATACATTTCCGGAATCCGGATCATGTTCACACCCAAAATAACGGGTTCATTATATTTATTCGGATCAGCCAGAAATTCGTAGTTAATCAATTTAAGGCAAGTCGTGGCATCTTTATCCGGATCTACGTCGAACCAGAATCTCCTGTAATCCACTCCCTCTCCCGATCCTTGACCATCCAAATACAAGTCCTCCCAATCCGGAGCCAGATCTATTCCCGTACTTCTAATAAACAAATTCTTCATCGAAGTTCCGAAATCCCGGGTATAGATACCCCAAATCGTTTCTTTAAAAGATAGTTTACTCTGTACCATACTCTCCACTTCCGTTTTATCCACCAACGGGAATTTATGTGAATCGATCACCTTTTGCGCATAGATTTTGGCATTCTTCAAATCACCTTTCATCCAATACACGCGGGCCAAAGTGGCCTCTGCGGCGTATAAATTGAAATGAGTCTCCCGGGCTGAAACGAAATCTGCAGCATGTCCCGTTCTTTCAGCCTCCATCAAACTCTCGTCATCCACAAGAAGAGTAATGGCCCGTTCCAAATCCTGAATAATCTTATCGTAAACCTCCGTTACCGAAGAGAAAGGAGTCACGTAAAACTCGTAAGTCGTGACATAAGGAATAGCACGTGCCTTAGCCGCCTCGTCTTTTGAAGTAATATGAACAGCATAATACCGCAACAGGTCAAAATGCAGATAAGCCCGGAGCCCCAAAGCCTCTCCCAAGTAAATATTATAATGCTTGAATGCACTCTCATCCTTCTTTTCCAAGTTTATAATAATATTGTTCACGTAACCGATCGTCGTATAGGCCTGTTTCCACATTTTCATCACATCCGACTCCATCATAAGATCACCCATGTTCAGTTTTCCGATCTCGGTTCCCTTGATTCCGTCATCCACGAAATTCTGCGCGAACAGTTCCGGGTAATACACTGACATATAATTACCATACAAATAACCATTGGACAAGGCTGAATACACGCCATACAAGGCATCCTCCACACCCGAAGCCGTGCTGAACATATCCTCGTCAATCACCTCCGCCTTGGGATTTACATCCAGAAAGCTATCGCAACTCCACCCGCACAAGGCAATCAGCAGTATATATATTATCTTTTTCATAGTCATACGATTATATTATTTCACTAAAAGGTAGGTCTAAGTACGAAATTAAAGCTCCGGCAATAGGGATAGGAAGTACCTCTTTCAAATTTAACCGTGGAAAGCCGCCCGATGTCCGATGCTCCGATACCCACGACCAAACGTTTCAATCCGAACAATTTCAGCTTTTCAACATTAAACTCGTATTGCAAGTTAATATTCGAAATCGACAATTCATTCTTACGTTCCACGAAACGTTCCGAAAGATAAGTAGCCCACCCGCTTTCCGGGATACCCAGGAAACGAGTTTCATCCCCGATCTCTTTCCATCTTTCCGTGAACGCCCGCCGATCGACATTCTCCCGGATATTTATATTCTCCACCTTCTTCGCCAGGGTCGTGTTATAAATGTCACCTCCCAACGTGTAAGCGGCAGACACGCTCAAAGAAAACCCTTTATACCGGAACGACGTGAATATACTTCCTTGTATTGTCGGGTTTGTATTCCCCACAACCACCTGATCATCGTAACTGTAATCAAACGTGTATTCCCCGTTTTTATTTATATACACCTCTTTACCTGTGGCCGGATCGATCCCCGCAGAACGCATGGCATAAATCGCATATTGAGACTCTCCCTCCTTGAATTGAATCTTGGGAGCATTCCATTCGTCCGAAGACGTGGTTTCCGAATTCGTCCGCTGCAAGGCATTACTGATCTTCTCGATCTTGTCATACACATGCCCGCCATTCACCGTCAGCATCCAGTTCCAATCCTTCTTTTGTATGATCTGCCCGGAAATAGAGAAATCCAACCCGGCATTTTTAGCCGATCCCAGATTAACCTTCACGTTATCCACACCCATGGAAAGGGGTACATCTATCGGGATCAACATATCTTTCGTCTTCTCCACGTAATAATCAAATTCCACTCGCAACCGGTCATTCAAGAATCCCCCGGTGACCCCGTAATTCATTTTCAACGTCCGCTGCCACTTTAAATCCATGTTTCCCATCGTGATCGGTAAAGCCCCGACACCCGCGTAATAACGGTAATCATTGCTGTACTTATACGTCGTGATCGCCTGATAAGGAGAAAACCCGGCATTACCCGTGTACCCATAGCTTACCCGGAAACGTAGCGTGTTCAACCAATCACATTTCAAGAACTCCTCGTTGTGAACATTCCACCCGAAACCAACAGACCAGAAGGGAGCGAAACGCTGATTCTTACCAAATTTAGAAGAACCGGAAGTCCGGAAAACCCCGTT
The DNA here is from genome assembly GCA_020743075.1 of Butyricimonas virosa. Taxonomy (GTDB): domain Bacteria; phylum Bacteroidota; class Bacteroidia; order Bacteroidales; family Marinifilaceae; genus Butyricimonas; species Butyricimonas virosa_A. The sequence goes on from DYVS01000232.1 coordinate 4,321, forward strand.
GACAAAGTACCTGTTGCGATAGGAAAGGTCTACATCTCCGAAAAAACCGACCCTTGTTGATAATTTCTCGCTCCCGCTGGGTGCCTTATCATCGTATTTCATCGCGTAACTCAAATCGTCCAGTTCGTCCTTCAAGAACCCCACGGCAGTGATCTGGCTACTCGTTGTCTTCTCTCTTGAAATCTCCGTCCCGGCATGAATACCGAACACGCTACCATGATCGTCCAAAGCGATAGAATAATTCACAACCAATTTTCCCGTATACGAATTCCCATCGGAAGTACTTTGCCGGTATTCCCCCCTTTGCGCAAGATCTTCCGGAGAAGTATAAGTCTCGTATTTCGAATTCTCCGGTGAGGTATATTTATCACTCTTCGAATCCGACAAATTCAAATCGAACTGCCCGTTCACGAAAAAAGATTTGCTGACATCCCAGCGCAGGGATAAACTATTCTTGATCGATTTACTTTTAGATTTCGAAAAACTGGAAAGCGTGGCATTATACAACGGATTCTCTATTTTCTCGTTACGGGAAGGATCGAATTTATTGAAATAGTAATTCCGGATATACTCGCCATCCTCGTCGTACACCGGCTCGTAAGGGTTCAACTCGGTATACGTTGAAAACTGACCGTAAGGTGAATCCTTACTATCCGTCATCCCGAAAGCAAACTGATAAGAAATCGTCAACTTGTTCGTCATGTGGTAAGCCAATGAAAAGTTAAGACCGTAATTTCTTCTATAGTCACCCTTCATAACCCCGTAAGTATCTTTAAAAGATGCGGAAGCCTTGTAATCCATGTTACCTCCCCGACCGGCCACCCGCAACGAATGGGAATGACTGAAAGAATTTCTCAAAGGCTTGGAAATCCAATCCGTATCAATCCCCTTACGCACGTTTTCCAGCTTGTAAGCATAATTTCTATCCGCATTACCATTAGCCGAATTATACAACCCGGCCCGACGTTCCAATTCCAACTTCTCCGAAGCATTACACAAGTTCATGGAACTCAAATCGGGAAAACTAAAATCTGGAACGAAATTATAACTAAACCGCACTTTATCATCCTTCACGTGAGCCCGTTCCACCACGATCACACCATTGGAAGCCCTCTCCCCATAAAGAACGGTTGCTGCCGCATCTTTCAACACGTTCACACTCTCTATATCGAACAAATCCAAATCGTAGAGTTCCTCAAGCGAGATTTCGATTCCGTCCAGAATAATTAAAGGCGTGTTGATACCCGCTTCGTCACTGGTCATTAAAGAATTGGTTCCCCGGATAATAATCTCCGGCACGGCATTAGGATTCGACCCCTGCGCATTATTTTCCACGATTCTTAATCCCG
>DYVS01000233.1:0-35862 GCA_020743075.1 Butyricimonas virosa
TGATAAACTCTCATTCACTGATGATAGCCTTATACGGCTATCAGATAAGAACTGGAAAAAAAAGGTAGTGCTTCCAAGTCGTGTCTGTCGTTTGCTGGAAGAAAATGAATTATTAAGGACTTTAGATGCTTTTTTCAGTTTCGACAACAAGCCTCTTATTCTGTTTTTTAAAGATCCCCAAGATAGAAAGGCTCTACATCAAGCTATCTGGAACTTTAATGAATCCCCAATCGCTATTATTGTTGAAAACAATGTAGTTGAAATATTCAATGGTTTTGCTATTGATGAGAATAAACAATTATTAAAGAGATTAGGCGGAAACGAAACTTTAAATGATTTTACCTATTTTGAGTTAGTAACCGGTAAAACATGGGAGAAGTATAATGATGATATAGACCATAAAAATAGGGTGGATTATCGTTTATTGGAGAATATTGAAGCTGTACAGAAACGCTTGAAGGAAAAAGGCTTAACACAAACAACGGCAAATGCCCTGTTGGGTAAAGTAATTTTTTTCAGATATCTTATAGATCGTAATGTTAGGCTTAACTATCAAGAGAAAGAGCTATGGAACAATGAAGATTTATGCAATTGTTTAAGCAACAGAAATGATTTTGTCGCTTTTATACGGCATATAGAAAATAAAGACTCGGGTTTTAATGGAGATTTGTTTCGTATAAGTGAGAGTGAGTTTAGTACAATAGACCAAGACGCCTTGGATATTCTCATTAGATTGTTACGGAGTGAAGAAATCTCGACAGGGCAACAATCTTTATTTGATATGTATGATTTTTCTATTCTCCCTATAGAGTTTATCAGCAATATGTATGAGAAATTTATAGGGAAAGAAAATCAAGAGAATGAAGGTGCTTATTATACACCTACTTTTTTAGTTGATTATATTGTATCAGAAACTATAGGGAAAAAGTTAAAGGAATCAAATGATTACAATTGTAAAGTTTTAGACCCGGCTTGCGGATCCGGAATCTTTTTAGTTGAATCATTACGGAAAATCATAGAGAAGTACATAGAAATCAATGAAATAAAAGATACGAATACTGATGATTTCAGGCAAGCATTAAAGAGTATTACTCTAGATAATATTTTTGGAATTGACAAAGATCCGAGCGCAATACAAGTCGCTATATTCTCCATTTACCTAACGTTACTTGATTATCAAAAACCTGCTGATATTGGGAAATTTAAATTTCCTAATTTGATAGGGACGAACTTTATTTGTAGTGATACTTTTGATTTGAATAATAAGGATTTGAAAGCCTTGGAAGATAAAAAGTTGAACTTTAACTACATAATTGGTAATCCTCCTTGGAAAAGGGGGGGGATAAAAAAGAATTCTTGTTGCGAAAAGTATCTAAAGCAAAAAGGATATTTAGAAAAGGTTGGAAATAAAGAATTAGCTCAAGCCTTTGTTTTTCGAACTCTTGATTTTACTAATCCCAGTACACAATGTGCATTGATTCTTGTTAGTAAAGTGTTATATAATCTCTCTAGTGATAAATTCCGTGCTTTCATACTTGATAATTTGTTTATCAGTCAAGTTTTCGAATTAGCTCCGGTTCGAAAAGAGGTGTTCAATAAATCAAATGATTCTGCTGTTGCACCTGCTTGTATACTTTTTTACAAGAATTCAAATGGAGAATTGACAGATAGTAACATAATAGAACATATAGCATTAAAACCAAATCGCTTTTTCTCTTTGTTTAAAGTCTTTAGCCTGACAAGAAATGACATTCAAAGAATTCAGCAAGATAGACTGAAAAAATATGATTGGCTTTGGAAGGTATTGGTTTATGGTTCCTATTTGGACTTTATCTTTATAAAACGCTTAAAAGCGAATCCTTCTGTTTTCCAAATTATATCTGATGAAAATAATTTTGTTTTTGGAACAGGTATTCAAGAAAGTAGCAATCCACAGTATGATAGTAGTCATTTAAAAGGCTCCCTATTTATTGATGCTAAAGCTGTCAACAACTTTTGGATTGATGATAAGAAAGTATCTACATTTAATAAAGAAAAGGTACATCGAATCAGGAGTGTTAAAGATATTTTTTCTCCTCCAATGCTTCTTTGTCGCAAAGCGTTGGATACGAAACGATTCATCTTGAAATCTGCTGTTTCCTATCAAAAAGCGGTTTTCAAAGATTCAATTACGTCAATACGCGCATATAACGGAAACTTATCCATACTAAAAAACATATCATGTATTGGTGCTTCAAAGCTCTTTTCTTATTTGGCTATAAATACATTCTCATCAATTGGGATAGAACGTGAACAGTCACAAAATGAGGATAAGTTTGATTTCCCTTATGTGGAATTAAGTAAAGATTCTTATGAGACTTTTGAACGAATATATAAAGAACAATATGATGCGAAGCAGAAAGATATTGTTGACAGTGTCAAAATACAGCAATTAGATGAACTGATAGAAAATAAATATGATGAATTGAATGAAGAAATATGTGATACGTTACATATGCAAGAAGTTGAAAAAGATTTGATAAATTACACTTTAGATATTTCTATGCCTTTGATAACCAAGTCCAATGGATATAAAAATATTTTTAATGCAATAAAGCAGGATGATCAACAGTTAAAAGAATATGCCCAAGTGTATATAGACCGTTTTGCCAATAGTTTTAATAGAAGCGGGAAACGTTTTACGATTGAAATTTTATATTCCAAACAAGTTATAGGAATGTATTTTAAAGTGATTGATGAAAGCATGTTCACCGATGAAGTTGTTTTTACTTCTGACAACGAAAACTTATTGCCTACTATTACAGCGTTAACCTCCCAAAAGTTGACTGATGCATTATTTGTACAAAAAGATGTCCGGGGATTTGAAAAGGAATACTTTTATATTTTCAAGCCAAACGAAAAACGTTTATGGTATAAGGCTATAGCATATTTGGATGTGAATGAATTTGATGACGCAATGTTAAGAGTAGGGAGGAACAGAGAATGACAAATGTATTAGATGCGTCTTCTTTCAATTATTCGCGAACCCGAAAAGATGTAAATTTTGAGTTTGTCTTAACAAAATGTATTATCGTGTATAATACAATATTGAACTCCGGCATTAGTTTAGTAAACGATGAAAACCTGATTAGGGATGAGTTCCTGAAATATTTACAAGATTTTGACTTTAAAGTAAAAAACGAATTAAGGAATTTGAAGTTTGATAAGGAAACAACAGAAAACACAGGGAGAGTTGATATTCGTATTCTCCCAACTAAAGATGAATATGTGAACGATAGAGCCTATTATATTATTGAATGTAAAAGGTTAAATACAACTAATCCCAAAGGAGCAACAGGGTTGAATGCAGAATATGTAAAGAATGGAATATGTAGGTTTTCTACCGGATATTATTCTTCGTATTTTGGTTGTAGTGCAATGTTCGGTTTTCTTGTAGAACCGGTGAATACACAAAAGGATATTGTGAATAATATAAATTCAATGTTGAATACAAATTTTATTGATGCCCAAGGACAGTCAGTTAATGCAAATGCAATACAGCGAATGCAATATGAGAATTTCGCTGATGGTTATTCTTATTCCTATGTATCAAAACATACTTATTGTTCCGGAGATGAATTAGTTTTATATCATCTAATGTTTGACTTTTCAAAAAATATCCAATGAAACTAACCTTTGAATCCAATTTAGCTTATCAGCAAGAAGCTATACAAGCGGTGGTTAATCTCTTTGAGGGACAAATGTCGGAAGAATCAGGTTGTCAATATAGTCTGAATGAGAACGGCGTGCTTGATTTAATAGCAGGAATCGGAAATAGATTGGTTTTATCTAAAGAACAAATACTTGCCAACTTGCAAAAAGTGCAGCAACAGAATAATATTCTGTGTTCCGATACGCTTGAAGATATGCATTTCTCGATCGAAATGGAAACTGGTACAGGCAAAACATACGTTTATCTGCGTACAATCTATGAATTAAACAAAAAGTATGGATTCAAGAAGTTTGTAATTGTGGTTCCGTCAGTACCTATCCGGGAAGGTGTTTTAAAAAACCTGCAAATCACGCACGAGCATTTTCAAACGCTCTATGACAATACTCCCGTTCGGTTTTATGTTTACGACCGTAACAAGATTTCTCAATTAAGAGGATTTGCAACAGGCGACAATATCGAGATATTGGTAATCAATATCGACTCTTTTGCGAAAGACGAAAACGTAATCAACAAGCCTAACGACAAACTGAGCGGACAAGAACCTATCAAATTTATCCAATCTGTTCAGCCTATTGTGATTGTGGATGAACCGCAGAACATGGAATCGGAAAAACGTGCGACAGCTATCTCAAACCTTAACCCGCTTTGCACGCTGCGTTATTCGGCGACACACCGTAACCGTTATAACCTGATTTATAGCCTGAATCCTATTAAAGCTTATGATTTGGGATTGGTGAAACAGATTGAGGTTGATTCAGTTTTGGAAGAAAATTCTATGAATGGAGCTTTCGTTGCATTGGAGTCCATAACTGCCGCCAAGACAAAAGTCACGGCAAAAGTCTTCATTGACGTAAACGACAAAAATGGAGTAAAAAAGAAATCCGTCACAGTTCGTGTAGGTAGCGATTTATATGCACTTTCTAATGAAAGAGAGATTTATCGCAACGGGTATATTGTAGAAGAAATTGATGCAGCAAATGGTTGTATCACATTTTCAAACGGCGAGATTCTCTATCAGGGACAGCGGAAAGATGATTTAAACGATGAAATAATGAAGTTCCAAATTCGCCGTACCGTAGAGGAACATTTACGTAAGGAACTAAAACTAAACAAACAAGGTATAAAAGTTTTATCCCTTTTTTTTATCGACCGAGTAGCAAACTATCGGAGTTATGATGCACAAGGTAACATTGTCGATGGAAAGTTTGCCACATGGTTTGAAGAAATATACAATGAATTGATGCACAAGCCAGCGTATCAATCATTAAATAAGTATTCTGACAAAATCCATAATGGATACTTTTCACAAGATAAAAAAGGGAGAGTAAAGGACACGTCAGGTGAAACACAAGCCGATGACGATACCTACAACTTGATTATGAAAGATAAAGAAACATTGCTGGATATGAATAATCCGCTTCGTTTCATTTTCTCGCATACGGCATTGAGAGAAGGTTGGGATAATCCGAATGTTTTTCAAATCTGCACACTTAATGAAACCAAGTCAGAAATAAAGAAACGCCAGGAGATCGGTCGTGGACTTCGGCTAGCAGTTAATCAAGATGGAATGCGTTGCTATGACAGAAACATAAACCGTCTGACCGTAGTTGCTAACGAATCTTATAACGATTTTGCAAAGGCTCTTCAAAATGAGTTGCAAGAAGATTGTGGTGTTGACTTTAGCGGACGTATCAAACCAAAACGTAACAGGGTGTCAGTCAAATATAAAAAAGGATTTGAAGCTGACCCTTTGTTTCTTGTAATATGGGAAAAGTTGAAAGCAAAGACTACGTATCGTGTAAATTACGATACCAATACGCTTGTTGAAAAAGTAAGCAAGGAAATTAAAAAGATGTCTTGTATCAGTGCGCCTGCCATTCGTTCCGTGAAAACGGAGGTTGTGATATCGGATAAAGGTATTAGTGCTCAATATAAAGGAGATAAAATATCCATCTATTCTTCCGATTACCTTATACCTGATGTATTGGGCTATATTCAAAATCGAACTGAACTGACTCGCTCAACGATAATGCGTATTCTTGTTAAATCTGAGCGTCTTGATGATTTGGCGGTCAATCCGCAACTCTTCATGGATCAGGTTGTAGATAAAATCAAACGTGTATTGCAGGAATTGATGATTGAAGGCATAGAGTATCACAAAATCGGAGATTCAGCATATGAAATGCGACTGTTTGAAGAACAAGAACTTGATATTTACCTGAATGACTTTACGTTTAAAGTTTCTGATTCAGATAAGACAATCTATGATGAATATGTACCATTGGATTCTTCTGTAGAGAACACTTTTGCTCGTGATTGTGAGACAAGCGACCAGGTCAAATTCTACTTCAAATTACCGGATTGGTTTAAAATTCCTACACCAATAGGTAGTTACAATCCTGACTGGGCAGTGGTGTTTGAAGATGACAAACGAGTCTATTTTGTTGTAGAGACCAAAGACACTGGAACCCGTGTTGTTGATTTGGATAAACTACATCCAAGTGAAAGACTGAAAATTTGTTGTGGCGAGGCACATTTTAAACAGTTGGAAAGTTTGAAATATCGGGTGATAAATAAAGTGAGTGAATTAGCCGTGGCTCTTAAAGATAATAGGAATAAAAGACCAATATAAAACTATTTTTAGATGGATGCTTATGCAAGAATGATGAAAAGTAAATATAAGTAGCCAAGTTTATTTTATTTTTCGAACAATTTTGCCGGAATAGGTTTCACTAAAATGTTCTTGGAAATAAATGTCTTTGGGGATTTCGTAAGGAGATAGGCATGATCTTAATTGACGAAGTAGTTTTTGGCATTCGGTTGCGCTCCAAGATGCGGATTCTATGACCAAGACGGCTTTTTGTCCCAAACGGGAATCGGGTTCGGATGTGATGAAGAAGCGTTGGGGGATGAGGGGTGCGATGCGAGATTCTATTTTTTCGGGAAATAATTTGATGCCACCGGAATTAATCACGTTGTCATGGCGTCCCAGCCATTCGAAATGAGTGGCGTCCGTGAGTTGAATGATGTCGTTCGTGACAAAGGTTTGCTGTTGTAAGTGTGGGGCATGGATGATCAGGCATTCTCTTTCGTCTTTTTCAAACGTGACCTTTCCCAGGGCAAAGTAGTAAGGGGATCTTTTTCCCCCGTTTATTTGCCGGAGGGCAATGTGTGATACGGTTTCCGTCATGCCGTAGGTTCCGTAACAGGCTGTTGGGATTTGTTGAAGTTGTTGTTCCAGTGTGGGGGATACGGCGGCCCCTCCGATGATGATCTGTTTAATGTGAGCTAGTTTTGTAGCCGTTTCCGGGGAAGATAGGCTTGTTATGACTTGCATGGGAACCATTGCCGCAAAATCAATGTCCTCTTCGATATTTTGTAAAGGGGAAGAGCTGGGTTTTACTGTGACCAGGTTTGCTCCGGAAAGAATTGTTCGGACGATCATCATTTTTCCCGCGATGTAGTTCGGGGATAGACAAAGCAATAAGTTGGATGATGGGCAGATATTGAAAAATTCGTTCGTGAGGCGTGCCGAGGCAAGCATGTCTTTTTTCAGTAATCGAATCTCTTTCGGGGTTCCCGTGGAGCCGGATGTGTGTCCGATGACGTGGTCTTTGGGATCATACCATTCTTGTAGGAAGGTGGTGATATCGGAATCAACGCTATTTTTAAGCGTTTCCAGATTCTTGTGTCGAATTCCGTTAAGCTTGATATTGATTTCCATGAGGTTTAGAATGAAATTTGAGATAAATCCCAATTTACCTGTGGGTTGTACCGGATGGTTGAGCCGGTTTGTTCTAGGGGTGAAGGGATATTATTCGTATAGAGTTGTCCTGTTCCAAGGCCTTGGGGCATACCCGTGGGGAGGAAAGTTTGAAGATAAGCTGTCCATTGTGCGATGGCATTAAGCCCGATATTGGATTCCAGGGCGGAAGTGATCCACCAACCAATGTTGCGTTCTTGGGATCGGGCAATCCATTCCCATGAACCCGAAAAACTACCTAAAAGCGATGGTTTTATTACAATGTATTGAGGGCAGATCATGTCAAGTAATTTACTTTTGTCAGAAACCTCAATCCCTATCAGTTCTTCGTCCAGGGCGATGGGGATTGGAGTGTTCCGGCATAGAATAGCCATTTCTTCCCACTGCCCTTGGCGGATAGGTTGTTCGATCGAGTGGATATCATAACGTGACAGTTCTTCCAGTTTACGGGGAGCCTCTTGCGGGGTAAAAGCCCCGTTTGCGTCCACTCGCAACTCGACGACTTCTTTGCTGAATTGTTTTCGGATATAGCGTAATAAATCTAGTTCTTCCTCGAAATCGATAGCCCCGATTTTCAGTTTGACACAATGGAATCCGGCGTCCAGTTTTTCTATAATCCGTTGGCGCATGGTGTCTTTGTCGCCCATCCAGATCAAACCGTTGATTTCGATATCTGTTTGCCCTTCGGTGAAAGGGGTGGGGTAAATGATGCGTTTGCCACCATTATTTAAATCTGCTATGGCGGTATCCAAGCCGAATAGGATAGAACTCAATCCTTTAAGTTCGTAAAGCATGAGAGTGTTGATATTTTGGCAGATATATGCCAATTTTTTCTCGTAATTGGGCGTGTCGTCTGCACTTAATCCCCGAAATAAAGCACACTCTCCCAGTCCGTATATTTCGGGTTGTTCCGAATACCAGACTTTGACAAACCAAGTTTCCTTCTCCGTGAGAATGCCGCGGGAGGTTCCTGCGGGCTGTTTGAATTTCAGAATGTATCTCGTGTACGTTGCTCGTAACATATCTTACTTTTGTTTATATTAACAAAAGTAAGATATTTCGATTAAATATTGGGAAGAGCGTTTAAAATCTTTTCGGCGTCCGGGGAAGAAGGACGGACAGTTTTGGGGTTAATAATCTTGCCATCCGGATCAATAAGAATGAAATGAGGGATGCCGTTGATATTATAATCCCGTTGGAATTGACTCCCTCGCCCAAGCAAAAGTTGAACGCCGGAGAGTTCTCCCGATTTGACCATTTTTTCCCATGCCGCTTTGTCCTCGTCAGTGGAAAGACCGAGGAAGGTGATATTTTTTCCTTCCATTTTCTTTTCCAGTTCTTTCAGGTAGGGCATTTCTCTTTTGCAGGGACCGCACCACGTTGCCCACATATCGATATATAAATACTTCCCTTTGAAATCCTTCAAGGAGTAAGTTTTGCCGTTAATGTCCTTTGCTTCGAAGTCCGGGGAAAGTTTTCCGGCAACGGCAATATTCCATTTGTCGTACTCTGTTTTATAGGCAGCCCGTAAAGTCGGGTCAGTCACGTAGGTATTGTAAATATTTTCCAGCTCGGTGATATTATTAATACCGTTTTTCTTTATCTGTCTGACTGCAATTTCGTTAAGAAGAGATTGTTTTAGCTTGTCATTTTTGAAATGTTGAGCGATATATTTCATTCGGGCAACATTTTTATTGTAAATGCCGGAGATTTCTTTATCCTTGCTTCCAAGTATAAGGGCGGACTCTATAATAAATTCCCTGTAAATGTCGAGGTCAATCAGACTCTCGTCCTCTTGTACATATTGTTCCAACGTTGAATAATACTCCTCGTTCGGGCGATAAGTCGTGTCGAACATGATATGTCCCATGGGATACATGACCAGACTGACTAGATATGAATATTTAATTCGTCCCTCTTCCAGTTTTACAAATTCGGGATTTGTCGTTTCCAGCTTCCGGGCTTTCAGTAAGGCGGTAGCCTCGTCTATCTTCTCGTTGGCAAGGTTGATAATTCCGTCCAGTGAACGCTCGTAGTCGGGGGGATTTATCGGGGCATAAGTGATAGAATTAAGATATTCTATCACCGGGGCGTTCTTTCCCTCGAATTTCATGCCGTCCTTAAAATTGTTGGCATCAAAAGAAATCGTTACACGATCGCCTTTCCGGAAAAAAACATTCTTGGCTTCCTCGCCATAAAACAGACGGGCGTATATCACATCACCCTGTAATGTACAGGTGGCTTTCCCGTGTTTGTCCAGTTCCATTTCCTTGATCATTTCCGGGCTGACAACAATAGCGACCTTGGAATAGGTCATGTTTTCCACTTTGAAGTCCACGACAATATCGTCGTTGTTCTTCTGTGAACAAGAGCAGGCGATCGAGAGTAAAATAATAAATAAAAAGCTTCTCATGTCAAGTAAATATTAATAATTAATCATAGATTTCCTGCATGGCGGCATCCAGCCATCCGCCTCTTGCGTTTACGTTAATGATCTTTCCTTTGTCGTCTACAAGGATTGAAGAAGGGACTCCAGTCAGGTTATAAGCTCGAAAGGTTGCTTTGGTATTATCAATAAGCTGTCCCCAAGGCATTTTTTCCTCTTCCATGGCTTGATGCCAATTCTTCGGATCACTGTCAATGGAGATACTCACGATATTTAACCCTTTGGGATGGTATTTATTGTACGTGTTACGCATGTGAGGAATTTCCACACGGCAGGGGTTGCACCAAGATGCCCAGAATTCGATTAATGTAGTACATCCGGGTTTTACGAAATCCGATATTTTCTTTTTACTTCCGTCCGGTGCCGAGAGTTCCCGGTCTATAAAGGGACTTCCTATAAATACCTGTCTACCTTGAATTGTTGCCCGAAGAGCCTGCCCCATTTCCGAATTTTGCATTTCGGGCGATAGGCTAGTGAACAATCCTTCAATTTCTTTCAGGGAAAGGTCGGAATTTCTGTCGGAGAGTTCTTGCGCTATCTTAACGCTGATGGCGGATTCGGGGTGTGCTTTCAGGTATTTCATTTTAGCCTCTCTGATCGCGAGTCTTTTTTCCGTGACAAGTTTGGCAAGGTCAATCGCTTTCGCTAAATCCTTCGTACTGTAGTAGGCTTCCCCGTAAGCGTGGAACGTTTTACTCCGGTCATCTTCCATGGGTTGTATCTCGCTCAGGTAGTTCTGGTATTCAGTTTGTGTGCCGCTTCCGGAGATTTGGAACACGGGGTGTTTGCCGGAATAGTTGCAAGTGGCTTCTACCGCTGTGCTGTCGATAAATAACGAGAAGTTTATAATTTTACTACGGGTCTGTCGGTCATTGGGATCAAGGTAAATGTTAATCGTGCAATAACGCGGAACCTCGAATTTACCTTGGAATTTGAATTTACCTCCCGATATTTTCGTGCTGTCAATAAAATGAGGTTGATTCGTATCATCCAGTACCAAAAAAACAGGTTTCCCTTCCCATGCTTCGGGGACGAGTCCCGTGAGGGTATATCCGTCGTGTTTTGCACAACTGACGACGGATAGAATGAATGCGATAAATAAAATGTATTTCATTTTTTATTCTTGAGTTATGGGTTCTTTATAGATAATATCCACGATTCTGCCGAAACCGGAATGATATTCTTTGTAATCGGTTATTTGTGCCAGGTTATCAATGGCTTCGTACACTCTGAGTTCACCTCCGTCAGTACCGCCCTTGTCGCTGCCCACGATCAAATCGTAAGAACGTCTGGCATTTTCTGCGTTCCTGTATAGATAGAATTTCAGACAAGTAATTTCTCCCGGCACGTCAAACTGGAATTGGGCAGAAGGGGTACTCGTGTCCAGATTCACCCGGTAAACCTTTCCGTCCACGGCATAAAACATTTGGTCGTTCAAAGGACTGAATGCAAAATGTTTTGCTTGTGTAATATCGATACAATTGGAGAGGTTCGCATAATGGGTTTTTGTGTAAGGCGGCATTCCCATCAATGCCATATAATAATCATCTAATGCAATTCCATAAAGATGATAAATTCCATTATTCTCCAAAATCGTGAAAGTGATGTTATTGAAGAAGCCGAAGCCGGGCATCATGGCAGATTCGGAATATTTGCGTCCGCTATTTTCCATGTAAACGTAGTTATATCCTACCGGAAATGAGAAAGCGTCACCTCCGGCTTCATCATCGCTCATATTCAAGCATCCGACAGTTAGATCTCCGGTTAATCCGCCGTACATACCTCCCGGATGATAAACAAATTGTTTGTGATTTAAATCATAAAACATGAATACCGGGGCATATTGCATTGGGTTCGTAATGTTACATCCCACATATGGTGCAACTTGTATATATTCTTTCGTGTTATCGTCATTACGAAGATAATTTAACCTTGATTCCCATAATGCATCGGTTCCGGAACCGAAATTGCTGCTATGTGTACCATCCGGTGTTACCATCATGCGGAAATAAGATGCAGATGTGATATGAGTGGGTTTGGCATCGCTCATATCTCCCATTTCGTATTTCATAAGATACTCTTCTTTCCATTCGAAAGCGTCTTTATGCAACCGGGTAGTTCCTTCTTCGGTAACCAGATAGAACGGGGAGGTAGGATCTACTTGTTGTACGGCACTCATATCTTCCGTGCTTTCCGGACTAAGAGCAATGAGTGCCAGCGGCCCTTTCTTGAACGGCATATCCGAATCGGCGAGCATATCCTTGGAGTGTACTTCTTCTCCTAACACGGTAGAAATCATATCCAAACGGACATTACCATTTTCGGAACAAAGAAGAACCCATCCCTCGGAAGTTGTCGTGACAACGGAAAGATTCGCTTGTTGTTGGTAAAATACATCCAGTTGCTTGTCCTTTACCGTGTAAATCAATTTGTAAGGACCGGGGCGTAAAGATATAATGTCATTAAATTCTTTTGTGGTTGCCAACACTTCGCTTGCGGTGTCATTTGCGTCTTCCGCTTCGAACTGCCGGATTGCCAACCACTCGTATTCATATCGGTTTTCATCGGCTTGCAAACCGTCTAATTGCACGGGGATAGACAAATTCTGGTAAGCCAAAGCCGTAATGGAATTACCGATACCTTCAATTTTTACTTCCGGAATATCATGGTAATTGTAATTGCCTTTATCGTCCGCACAAGCACTAATTCCACCTGCTATTGCAACAAGTAAAAAAAGTGATTTTATTCTATATAATATCTGTTTCATGATCTGTCTTTTTTGTGTTGTTAAAAGATTGGGGTTCCGTTCTCGTCAAAGATTTCCGGATCGGGATTCTCCAATAACAATTGGTCCGCTACATATTTTCTCATTTCAGATATGAGATATTGGAAGCGGGCGGATGGGATTTTTGACGCATCATTAAAGTCAGAGCGCGGGATGTCCATTACCCGGCAAGTCAAAAAGAAACGTTGAGGGGTAAATGGGTACATATAAGTGTACCAAGCAACAGGCGCTTCCGTGAACAATTCGGAAAATTCGATTTTATGACGCATGGTCGTGACATCCGTACCGCTTTGGATATCCGTGATCTCGTGCGTGATGATCGGTCTGAAATACTCGTTCTCTTCAATGGCGAGCTCAATCGTTTTTGCTTCTTCCTGCAGGGCGGTCGAACGTTTCAACGTAATTTCATAATTGAACGAACTGGCTCCCGCGGGTAATACCGGGTTGACGGGTAACACGAAATCGTCCCCTTCCTTTGCACTTCCCCCGACAACTTTGATGTTTACTGGGCGAGGTTCATCAGTAGCCCTCCCGACTAATTGAACCGGAATGGACACGGTTGCCTCGTTCTGTGATTCTTCGATATACACGAACGTGAAATTCGTGCTATCCGTCAGTATATTTCCCACTCTTATACGTTGATTGAAATAGATTCCTTCATCTGCACTGTAAGTATTAACCTCTTCTTCAGAGCAAGCGGTTAATCCCATGATGAGCAGCATAATCCATATAAATATATTTCTTGTTTTCATAATTTACGTGTTATTGTCTGTTATTGATTTCCGTGTCGGGTAAAGGCACCACGAAAACTTGGGTTGATGCCGCTTGGCCTGCAGGTCTACTTCCACTACTGTTCGTTCTGTTTAAGATTGTGGTAAACGTCCGTTTATAAAAATAGAACAATTGTCCTTCACCATACAACTCGCGCATGTATTCGTAGGTCAGATCCGTTACGGTTAGTGAACCCAGATTCGAGATACCTCTTTTATTTCTCAACGTGTTGATATATGGAAGTCCGTCATTCAGAGTTTCCGATTCGCTTTCTGCGGCGATCAGATACATCTCCCCTAACCTTAACATCGGAATCATTGTATTCTGTATCAATCCGGTAGTACTCATGTCATTGTATTTATAGAAATACCGGGCACCGCTTGTCAATCCGGGGAGTGTAGCTTGTTCCCAGTTGGCCTCAAAACGAGTGTCGCTCGTGGTAGAGGAACCCGACGCCGAGTACAGGAAATTCAATAATTTTTCATCCATGGTAAATATAAACGACGGGTTACGGGACGGGTCGTAGTAATTCTTGAATAACAAAACTCGATTCGTGTTCGTTAAGGCAAACAATACCTCTGACGAGAAAATCCGGTCACTCTTTGCTTCCGTCCTTTCCGTGAACGGGAATGTCCCCGCTTCTGCCGCCGTGATCACTTTTTTGGCGTAGATGGATGCGTTGCTTTTATCCCCCGCATAGAGATAAACTCGTGCCATGAGTCCTTGTACCGCGTAGTAATTCATACGTAATGCCCGGTAACGTAGGAAATTGGATTCATTCCCGGCTGATTCCATTAAAGTACCTTTCGTGATGATCGGGTCATTTGCCAACGCTTTCTCCGCTTCTTGCAAGTCATGAATGACATATTCCATTACCTTGTTTGCTGGTAATAAATCGTTTACATTCGATGATTGGTACAGATAGTAGGGGATACACTCGTTTTCCGGGTTGTTCATGTAAACCGGTCCGAACAGGCGTAACATATCGAAGTGCAACATGGCACGCAAAGCCAAGGCTTCTCCCCGGATAATGTCATAGTTGATACCCGTGAAGAGTGATTCCCGGTTTTCTATGTTATCAAGAATCTTGTTACAGTTCATGATCAGGGCGTAAGCTTTTTCCCAAACTTTATCCAAGCGTCCCCGCCAGTATTCAGTGCTATATTTATAGCTGTTTAAATCAATATAATCCCCCCATTTCCCTTGGTCGTCGCCGATCTTGTAGGCTCCGCCCATGAGTTCTAGCATTTCCACCATGAGGGTACTTCCGTAAAGATTCTCGTCGTTCAACTCGATGTACACGCCGTTTAGTAATTTCTGGAAACCGGCTTCCGAGTTCAACAGGTCTTCTTCCGCTATCTGGTCGTAAGGTTTCACGTCCAACCAACTGTCGCAAGCCCCGAAAATAAGGGTGCAACATATAAGCGTGATTAATTGTATTTTTCTTTTCATAATTCTTCCGTTTAAAAGGTTGCAGATATAGAGAATGACATCGTGCGTGCGAACGGGTAGTCAATGCCTCGCTCGCTCTTTACCGAAGACACTCTGAAAATATCGTTCATGTTAGCTTGCACGGTTAATGTGGACAACCCGATATGCTTGATGAAAGGTTGGGTAAATTCGTAACCGATGTTGAAAGACTCTCCGCTCAGCGTGTTCTCGTCCATCACGAAGCGGGAAGAAGTTTCGGTCGTTTGGAAAAGGGAAATTCTTTTGAATTTAGCCTCTTGTCCCGGAGTACTCCAACGGTCGTATAAAGCCCGTTTATCTTGATTATAATTGATCCCTTCCCGGTCGATATTTTCCACCTTTTCGTAGAGAGCGTTATTGAAAACCTGACCTCCTAACCGGTAACGTAGGTAACATCCGAACGATAAACCTTTATAGTAAAGGGTTGTTCCGAGTACTCCTTCCAGTTTGGGTTCGGTATTTCCGACCACCACTTCGTCATTTTTGTCATATGTGAAGGTATAAGTCCCGTCTTTCTTGATAAATAAGTCTTGACCTGTCGCCGGATCGATTCCTGCCGATCTTACCGCCCAAATATCAGTAGGACTGCCGCCATCATAGTATCTGGTGGTGTTCAAGTTTGCTTGATTCTGTTCGTTCATCGACTGCAATCTATTTCCGATTTTGGAGTATTTTGATTTGGCATGTGTCCCGTTGAGACTGATATTCCATACGAAACGATCTTGCGGGCGGTAAATGGGTGAAACTTTTAACGTTACTTCAATACCGTCTGTTTTCAGTTGTCCCATGTTCATCATAACACTTTTCACCCCGATAGAGCTCGGTGTCGTGATGGCTGCTACTAACGGGTCGGTTTTTTTCCGGTATAGATCTACAGTGAGGTTCACTCGTTCGTTGAACATCGTGACATCGGTTCCCAAACTGTAATTGATAGTTTCCTGCCATGCCAGATCGGGATTGCCCAAGCCTTCGAGAATAACTCCAGTTCCGAAAATATTGCTCATCCAGTGCGTGAAAGCGTAGGTGGAGAATGCTTGATAAGAAGCGAAATTCTGGTTTCCCGGGTTTCCGACCGAGCCTCTAAGTTTTAATAGTTGGAAGAAATCGCAATTCTCCATGAATTTCTCGGCGTGAATGTTCCAGCCTAAACCGACAGACCACGTGTTTCTGAAACGGTTGTTCGTCCCGAACACGGAAGTACCGTCACTGCGGTAGTTGAAATCAAACAGGTAACGGTTGTCATAAGCGTATCCCCCGTTGATATAGAAACTGGCGGCACGTGTTTTGCTTTCCGTGTAAGTCGGCTTAGAGCCTGCCGGGTAGCTGTTGGTGAAAGACGGGGCGTCAAATTCATCTTCTGTAAAACCGATTGCTTTGTAACCGTTTTTGGAATTTTCTTTGGTGTTAAAATTAAATCCTGCCACGGCATTTATCATGTGCTTTCCTGCGAATAGGTGTCCGTAGGTAACGGAAATATCTCCTTCGTAATTCAGGTTTTTCGTTTGAGCATTCGTGTAAAGTCCTTTTTCTGTCTCGCTCATCTCATCAAAATCACTGTGTTGCGGAGAAAGACGTACCTCGGCTGTCGAACTGTTTTTGCTAATTCCGAATTTTGCTCTTGCACGTAGATCATTCGTGGCAAACCATTCAAGGATAAAATTGTTCGTGAACCCGAATTGATCCTGCACGTCGTAATTATTCAGGTGAGCGTTCCACAAGGGATTGGGTACGGAATATTCTTCAGGATCTTCCGTGTAGTATAAATATTTGTCGATACCGCCTTCGCTGTTGTATTTTCTGAAATAAGGATTGGCTTTTGCGTATTCCGAGAAAGGAACGGCAGGATTATTCGTTTTCATGTAATCCAGTATAAATTTATTGCTGAATTGGAATTTCCCCGTACGGTAAACCAAGTCGATATTTCCGCTAATCGTTTGACGGTCGGAACCTTTCATCACTCCTTGCGTGTTGCCGTAACTTAATCCCAGCCCGTACCGGATGCGTTCCTCGCCTCCTTCGGCATAAAGGTTGTGTTTCTGCACGAAACCCGTGCGAATCGGTTCGCTGAGCCAGTAGGTGTTAACGCCTCGTTCGATGTCTTGTAAACGTTGGTTCCTGAGATTGTCCATTGCGATTTGGTCCATCGGGTCGTTTGTGGTGCTGGTGTACCTTCCCGCTCTGATTTCGAACTCCAGTTTTTCCCGTGCGTTCATGAGGTTATAGTCCGACAGGTCGGCCATGGTTATGCTGAAATCTCCTTTGTACGAGAGCGAAAGTACTCCTTTTTCCGGAATTTTCGTTTCAATAACCAATACACCGTTGGCAGCTCTTGAACCGTAAATTGCCGTGGATGCGGCGTCCTTTAAAAGTGTTACGGAGGCTATCCGGTTCATGTTCAAATCCATGACTGTCTGTAAATCCGTTTCGAATCCGTCCAATATAAATAACGGTTGGTTCGGATCGGTTCCGTATTCTTCTTTCAATCCCATGACGCTACTTTTACCTCGAATCTCCACGTCCGGCAACCGGTTCGGGTCTGATCCGAATTGATTATTGACGTTAATCTTGAAAGAGGGGTCCAGTGTCCTGATACTTTGAAGTACATTTTGCGTACCGGCGGCTTTCAAGTCTTCTACCTTGTACGTGCTTGCCGATCCCGTGAAGCTCTCTTTTTTTCTTCGGTATATTCCGGTCACCACGACGTCTTCGATGGTTTCCACGGCGGGGGCAAGCTGTATTTCCCGGAATTCCGCACTATTGTTACCGTTGAATTTTTTTACTAATCTTTCGTAACCGATAAAAGAGAATATGATATTGTAGTTCCCCGAATCGATAGGGAAAATAAATTCTCCGTTGGCATTGGTTGCAGTACCCTGCTGACTTCCTTCGATCATGACGGTCACGCCGGGAAGAGGTTCACGGGTATCTTTATCAAACACAACACCTTTTAGCTCGATAAGTTTTATCTGGGGTGTATTAGCTTGTACCGGACGTTGTACGATAACGATCGTTTTATCTTCCAGTTTGTACGTGAAAGGTGTTTTGTCCAACAAAAATTCCAGTACTTGTGTTAGCGGGGTGTCAGAAAATTCTTTAGAAATGCGTTTGTCATAAGCCTTGACCTGTCCTGTATTGTAAAAGAATTCCATTCCCGTGGTGGTGCTGATTTGTTGGATAGCGTCCAGAAGGGTCGTATTTTCCAGTTTAAGATTGAGACGCGTATCTTGAGCATGTAAATTATTTGTCATGCTACAAAATACGATGATCAAGAAAAGAGGCAAGATCATTTTTCCCGTGAACAGCGTCCAGGGAATTACTTGTCTAAGGTTGGTTGAAGTGTCTTCTTTCATGATGTTTATGTTACTGTTATTGATTGATTTTTAGTTGTTTATTTGCTTGATAAACCTTTTCTTTAGGGTTACAACCTCCAGGGCTTTATCCGTGATAAAGTCTTCCCTTTTTTGAGTTGTTATCTACATTCGATATTTTTTCGCTAATATGTTGCTACTGTTTTCTAGGTATTTTTGTCCGGTAATGTTCTCTCTTTCATATTATTTGATCGTTAGGTTTTGTATTTTGTGTTATTTTTTTGAGTATACAATTCCCCAAGCATTATGTTTTGATAATGTCCTCGGTCAGATATTCAATATGTTATTCCTTTGTTTTTATTTCAGATGAATGATACCGTTTTCAATGCTACACGTTATATTACTTGTTGTTGTTAATAATTTCGTGATATAATCAATACCTCTTTCATACCGGATCATGCCGGAGAAACAAGTATCGTTGTATTTTTCTGCTACTTTTATTTCAATGCCGTACATTCGGGCAAGTTGTTTTGCCAGTGTAGGTAATTTTTCATTGTTGAAATAGAGGATTCCTTCTTTCCACATGGCGAATTCGGAGGTGTTTACCTCGTTTTTCGTGACTCCTTTCGTTGTTTTGTTTACCCGTACTTGTTCATTGGGTAAGAGGGCGATGGCTTCAGTTCGTGTGGGGAGTGAGTATTCGATTTTCCCGGTAACCAATGTCGTGATATTCTCTTCGTTATCCGAGTAAGCTGAAACGTTGAAACTGGTTCCCAATACCCGAATGGATTCTCCTCCGGGAATTTCTACGTGAAAGGGTTTCGTGGCATCCGGTTTGACTTCGAAGAATCCTTCTCCCTCGATTTTTACCCGTCTCTCTTTGGTCGAGGCGAATGTTGCCGGGTATTCGAGCCATGTGTCCGAATTTAACCACACGTGAGTGCCGTCCGTCAGCTCTAGATCGAAACGCTTTCCAGCGGGGACGTATATCTTGAGTGGAGTCTCTTCTTGTAGGGCAATTTCCTCTCCCGTGGCGGATTGTAAGGTCGTCTTCGCATTTGGGTTGATATTCATTTTGGCTGACGTGTTCAAGTTGGCCACGATGGAATCTCCTATCATGAATTGAACTTTTTGTTCGCTGATAGATACGCCCATATCATTTAATTGTGCAAATACAGGAGACTTTTCGGATGATTCGGGGCTGAATAGCAAAAGTATAAATAAGCATACTGCGGCTGCACTACTTGAAATGTAGATGACATGGCGTCTGAGGGTATGTTTATGTATTCTTTGCTTCACGTTCCGATAGTTTTCATCCAACATTTGATCATCGTTTTCCACGGGGGGAAGTGAGTTCCATATTTTTTCTAGTAACTCTTCCTCGTTCTCCCCAATGGGGCGTTCCAAATATTTCCCTGCATTTGTTTTCATGCGTGTTTCTCTCTAATCTATTTATATAATACTTGACTTTTCGAAACTACGTATTCGAAAATGTTATTTTTTTGCTTTTGCCCGAAGTTTTTTCATGGCCTGGTAAAGAATCGTTTCTACGGTCCGGACAGAAATGCCCAGTTCTTTGGCGATTTGCGTGCTTTTTTTATTCTCGATATGACTCATGATGACCACTTGTTTACTTCTTTCCGGCAGCTCGTTAAGGATGTTAGCCAGTTGAGTTTCGGGATCCGTCGGGGGATCGTGGTTGATGATATTTTCTTGTTCTTCTTCGCTTATCTCCTGTTTTATCTGTTCGTGATGCAGTTGATGAAGGGAGTGGGTTTTGAGGTAGCGTAGTGAATTATTGTGAGTTCCCCGAAGAAGATAGTTGCGGAGAGATTTTTCCCGGTCTAGTTTTTTCCGGTTTTCCCACAGGGTGACAAAAAGATTCTGAACAATTTCATAAGCAGCTTCTTGATCCGAGAGGATGGAGGTGGCATAATTTCTTAAGGAGATGAAGTAGCTTTTGTAGACCATGGCAAAAGTTGCTTCATCTCCTTTTATAAGTGCATCAACGATTTCCCCGTTGTTTGTTATGTCGAAATTATGTTGCATCGTGTTTTATGAAAATCCCTTGTGATAACAAAGATACTAAAAAGATGCGAATTTTCTTGTCACGGGAATTTTGGGAATTTTTTGAAGTCTGGGTCTCGTTTCTCCAAGAAGGCGTTTTTACCCTCTTGTGCCTCTTCCATGAGATAGTACATCAAGGTGGCATCTCCGGCGAATTCCATTAATCCGTGTTGACCATCCAATTCGGCATTTAATGCCCGCTTGATCATGCGGATAGCCATCGGGCTGCGTTGCATGATGGTTTTGCACCAATCCACGGTTTCATCTTCCAGTTGGTTGAAAGGAACCACTTTATTCACCATCCCCATCTCTTCGGCTTCTTTGGCGGTGTACTGACGACAGAGGAACCAGATTTCGCGGGCTTTTTTCTGACCGACGTGGCGAGCGAGATAGGAGGAACCGAATCCTCCATCGAAACTACCGACCTTGGGACCTGTTTGTCCGAAACGGGCATTCTCGGAAGCGATCGTGAGGTCGCACACGATGTGAAGTACGTGGCCTCCACCGATAGCGTACCCGTTTACCATGGCGATGACGGGTTTCGGGAGAGAACGGATGGCCTTGTGCAGGTCGAGCACGTTGAGGCGAGGCACGCCGTTTTCATCAATGTAGCCTCCTATTCCTTTCACTTTCTGGTCGCCTCCGGAACAAAATGCTTTATCCCCGGCTCCCGTGAGTACAACAACACCAATGTCACTCCGTTCCCGGCAGATATTTATGGCATCCAGCATTTCGAAATTTGTTTGCGGGCGGAAAGCGTTGTAAACTTCCTGACGATCAATGGTGATTTTAGCTATCCCTTCGAAGAATTCAAATCGAATGTCTTCGTATTCTTTGATTGTACTCCATTCTCTTTTTGACATATCCGGTATGTTATTTTTTAGTTTTGTAAAGTGCAATCGCAAATGTACGTGATAATTTTTATTTTAGCGTGAGATCATTATAAAGAATTCTTTTACCGTGAAAAATCCGTTCATTTTCCGGTGTGTATTCGATGATCTTAGGGATTAAAGGCGTATCACTTTCGAATCAAAGACGTTTCAAAGACGTTCACGAGTGTCTTTGATATGTGAATGAGTCCTACGTGTTATAGGATTGATAGGGGTGTATCACGGAAGATCGGTAGGATATTCCGGGCAATCCACCATACGATGATTAAGATTAAGTACGTGTTGACGGTTATTCGATGGTGGCATATTCTTTTCAATTGTGCCAATCGATTTTGGGGATCAAACCATTGCGTGATCACGAGAGCGATCAAGTAGGGAAAGGAGAGTATGAGGAACGGGTTATACCCGAAAGCTCCTTTGATGTTCAGGTGTAATAACTGATGGATGGCCCTTTGACTGCCACATGCCGGACAATCGAGTCCCGTGAACCAACGGAAAGGGCATTTGGGTATGAATGCCGAATACTCGGGATCAACGAAAAAGAGGATGATCCCGAGTAGTATAATTAATATAAGGCCTATTTTCTTAAAATGTCCGAACGAATACATTCATTCGAATATTAATAATAACCTCCTCCTCCTATCATCATGCTTGCTAATCCGCTGATGAACCCGATGATCAGGGCGAGTACACCTCCACCTAATGCCAGGAAGAAAAATAATCTTGCCATGTTAGAAGCTTTTAATGCTTCCTCTTGTTGACCGGAGTTCCAAAGATTGTCTACTTTCGTGGCGTAGATGATGGAGACAATTCCTAGCGGCAAACAACATAAAATGGTCGATAAAATTGCCCATACTAACCAGTTGTCCGGTTTGGGATTGTTGGTTACTGGTGGTTGGGGTGGTGTGGGAGGGAATGGTGGGGGTGTTGAAGGGGTGGAGGTTTCGTTCGTGAACAATTTCGCAAGTTCGTGAACTTCTCCTGCCGGGAGCCATTGAGCCATACCGTTTTTCCACACAAGGGTGTTTTTCGTTACCCCGTTGCTGATTAATTCTTCGGGAGAGATCGGGCCTTTTTGTTCATTTTTTTCGTTCAGGTAAAAATAATTTTCCATAGTTTAATAATTTACCATTTATATTCGCTTCGTAAATAATTTCCGTTAAAGTCGTAAATATCCTTGATGTATCCCCCGTCGGCTTCGATGCGTTCAGAACCGGCGTAGGGCGTGATGTCATTGTATTTGCAGGGGACGATGATTTTGCCCTCTTTGTTGATCGCTCCCCAGATTCCATTCTGAACTTTACCATTTTTCGAAAATCCTCCTCGATTGATCAAGGATATTCCGTTTAATTCTTTACAGATAATAAATTGACAGGGTAGTATCTCTTGTCCTTCTGGAGAATAGAGCCCTTCTTGATCATCTATTTTCACGTGGATGAGAGAGGTTTCTCGCCAGCGAGAAATTTTCGTGTACTCGCAAGGAACGATTACTTTTCCTCTTGGGGTATATAGTCCTTTTAGTTTACCTGATTTAACCATGAAATTGTCGGTTGTGAGCCAGGTATCAATGTCATCATATATACACGGGATAATTTCAGTCCCGTTAAGGGCGAGTACACCTTCTTGATTGTTGTAGGTGGCCCGGTAGTAAGCGGGTGACCAGTAACTATTGGGTGCGATATTATCGTATATGTAGGGAATGATCTCCAAACCGAATTTATCCATGACCCCGACACCGGATCTTTTTTCCACGATACAGCGATCATGCCGGAAACGGTAGGCATGATTTAGCATTCCATAATAGAAAATGGAAAATAAGGAAGATAGTAAAAAGGGTAGAACTACCAGTGTTGTATTCAGTAGGTATTTTCTTTTTTTGTAAAACAGGGAAAAGGCGATACCTAGTACCCCGATGATGAGGATGGCAATTCCCGGGACATAAGGGTAAATGTCAAACCACGAGGCGACAAATGCGGAAACAAATCTACCTGCGAGTAAGAATAAAATGGAGGCAAAGATTGCGCATAAAATCAAAATAAGCTGTACCTCGTTGATGTAGGGTTTCGGTGTTACAATATATGCCTGTAATTCGGGAATATCTTTTGCCTGTACCCAGTTCGGCATACCTTCACGCCACACGGGTGTTTCTCGCGTGATTCCTCTTTGTTTGAGTTCATCTAACGAGAGCGGTCCGACCTGCTTGTTGGCCTTGTCCATGAAATAATAACTTATCCCCATAAATTAAGACAAAAAGAATAATCAAATGCTATCCCAAAAGTAGTAAATAAATGGATAAGTGTACTTTCTGGGGAAGAAAAAATGAGAGAGTAGTCGTTTTTCAATTAATCCTTCAACGCCTGAAAATATCCCTTTAATATTTCTCCGTTTATTTTTCCGGGTGTGTGAACAACGAGAATGGCTGGTTGTTGTCCCGGTTGGTAGAATTCTGATAGTACTGATTCTAACGAGGGGGCATCCGTTGCCCGGTATACCTTGAAACGATGAACTCCGGCAAACCGTTCTATATCCACGTCGTGAGGGGTTTCAAAGTACTCCTCGACTTCTTCTAGGCCAGAAGGGCCTGCCAAAAAGCGGAATATGCCTCCTCCCCCGTTTTGGATAACGATGATTCGTAGTGACGGGGAACAGTTCTTGATCCACAAAGCATTAGAGTCATACAGGAAACTATTGTCCCCCACGATCAACGTGGTAATCCCGTTGAATGTTGAGGCAGCACCCATGGCTGTCGAAGTACAACCGTCAATGCCACTTGTTCCCCGGTTGGCATCGGTACGGTCCACCTGCGTGTAGCGGAAGAGTTGGGCGTAACGTATCGGGGTGCTGTTGCCTAGTTGTAAACGACTTCCGGCGGGAAGTGCGGGAATGAGCATGGAGAAGGCTTTCAGATCGCACCACGGGATACACTTCAAGTAGTTGTCGTGTATTTGTACAGCTTTTTCTTCCCGTTGATGCCATTGGTGGGCATAACTAGATGGCAGGCTATTGGCTTTTATTTCTGCGGGTTGGAGTTGATCAAAGAATGTTGGGGCGTCCATTGGGACGTGCAGGGTCATGGACTTGTACGTGTCGGGAGGTGTAGGCCGTTCGTCGATATGCCAATGAGTACGCGGGGGATGTTCTCGGATGAAAGCCTTTATCATGCGGGAAACAATCGATCCCCCGAACGTGATGAGTAGTTCCGGGGCGTAAGTCTCTGCCTCTTCCGGCTGAATAATGGAGATTACCCTATCTATCGTGGAGATCACGAGGGGAATGGATAGATTTGTTACGCTTTCCGTTAAAATAATCACGTTGGGAAGGCTTGCCAGTAGCTTGATGTGTTGTTGCAAAACCGGGTCGGGTTCATGAAATCCAGCAATGATCATGACCTTGGGGCAAAGGAAAAATTCTTCCCGCAGGTTTTGAGAGATTTCTGCGGTTAAGGAAGGAGATTCTTTCAGAGTTTTGATCACCCGTTCAGAGGTTATGGATTCGTGTTGAAAGTCGTACAGGGGTTCTCTCAAGGGAACATTGATATGAACGGGGCCTTTCCGGCCGTGTTGGGATAAATTGATTGCCTCGTTTACCAAACGATTGGTATGCCAGCGATCCTCGTTGCACGTGATGACTGTCGGGAGCTGGAAGCTCTTTTTCACAAAGTTACATAATGTCCCTTGCTGTTGTATCGTTTGGCTATCATCTTGATCTATCCATTCGGAGGGACGGTCTGCCGAGATCACGAGAAGGGGAATGCCTTGGTAATAGGCTTCCGCTACGGCAGGGGAGTAATTCAATAAGGCGGTTCCCGACGTACAGATGAGGGCAACCGTTTGTCCGGTTTGTTGTGCTATTCCCAGTGCGAAGAAAGCGGCCGAACGTTCATCCACGATGACATGATGTTTCAACCTTTTTTCCCGGGCAACAGACACGAGTAAAGGTGCATTCCGGGAACCGGGTGACAGAACGATTTCCTTGATCCCTTTTTGGACGAGTAGACAGATAAGAATTCGAACACTTTTAATATCAGAATGTAATTTTTCCATAATTCATTTGACGTATGAGGTTTAGTAAAGTATCGGCTTTCTGGCAAGTTTCCTGCCACTCGGTTTCCGGGTCGGAAAGAGGAGTAATACCACCTCCGACATACAACCGTAGGGCATCATCGAATACTTCCATGGTACGTAGGTTAACGAACAGGTCAAATGCCCCGGAGGCTTGCAATGGTCCTAGGAATCCGGCATAATATCCCCGGTCCCGTTTCTCGATCTCCGTGATGATTTGCATGGCTCTCTTTTTGGGTAAACCGCAGACGGCTGGAGTCGGGTGAAGTTGTCCTACCAGTTCGTCAATCTGGTCGGCTGGGAGTTGTTCATCACTTCTGAAAAAGGTACAGAGGTGAAAGACATTCCCGGCCTGTAACGTGATTGGTCCCTCGATTTCGAGATGGCGGGTAAAGAAATGTCTTAACGTGTCTTGAATGTAGTCGGTCACGATTTGTTGTTCCTCGATGTCCTTGTCTCCCCATTCAGGTGGATTTTTTGCTGTTGCCACGGGTTGAGTTCCTGCTAGTGCCATGGTGAAGAATCCGTTTCTGTCGTATTTGAGGAAAGTTTCCGGTGAGGCTCCCATCCAAGCGCATTTACCCGGAATAGCGGCAAAGAACAGGAAGGCGTGGTGGTATTGTTTCATTTGTTCGAAGATTGCTGGCGATAGCCGGAGTGAATCGCAGGGAATCGTGATGGTTCTTGATAGAACGGCTTTTTTCATCCCTTCCCGTTTCAGCGTGTCGATCATCGTGCGCAGTTCATCCAAGTACTCAAAATGCTCGCAATCCTGCTTGGTGAAAATACGTTCCGGGGTATTGAAAACGGTGTTTTGTAAATTCCGAATCGCCTCTCCGTCAGTTAGGTAGTCCGTAAATGAAAGATCGGCCTTGATGAAGAAGGGGAAACTCCAGGAGGAGTGATTGAAGGGTGTGATAACAAAACCTTTTTCTCCTCGATGTTTTTCGAATCCCTTGAATATTCGGGTATCGTTGGAGAGTTGAGCCCCGAAAATAACTTCACGAGAACCGGGTAAACGGTACGTGTAAAACGGGATGTTATTCCGTAGGCAGATATTCTGCGCTTCTGCAACCGAGAGTCTGTTTTCTGTTTGTTCTATCATGGCATAACCGTATTCTTATCGCAAAAATAGGCAAAATTATTCGCTGGTGATTCAAATGATACAAAATGTAAGTATTTTTGTGGGGGAAGTGGCTATGCCACGTTGCAGGTTACGGGTGGGTAGGTTATGAGTTTATAAGGTTATTTTGTTTGATAAGATGAATAAAGATAGGAGCGGGTATAGGTTTTTGGGTGGTTGGCGGGGGCTTCGGGAGTTATTGCCGAATAACTTAGGGGCTTTCACGCAGGTATTCGCTTCCTTGAAAAGTTATAATTTCCGTCTTTATTTCGGGGGACAATGTATTTCGCTGATCGGGACGTGGATGCAACAGATTGCCATGAGCTGGTTGGTGTTCCGGTTGACCGGATCGGTCCTTCTACTGGCAACCGTTACTTTTATGGCGCAAATCCCGATTCTTGTGGCAACGCCTTACATGAGTGTTTTTGTTGATCGGTTTAATCGGTGTAAATTGTTGGTACTGACACAATCACTGTCTATGGTACAGGCGTTGTTGATGGCCTTGCTCACGTTGACAGGGTTGATACAGGTGTGGCATATCATGATTCTGAGTTTGTTGATCGGTTTGATTAATGCTTTGGATAATCCTACTCGACAATCTTTTTACCCGAGTTTGGTTCCGAAGGATAAGTTGAGTAACGCTATTGCACTGAATTCTGCCGTGATTAACGGTTCTCGTTTGATCGGTCCTGCAGTGGGTGGCGTGTTGATCGGTTTGTTGGGAGAGGGTATTTGTTTCCTGTTGAATGGTATCAGCTATATTGCCGTGATTATTGCCTTGTTGATGATGCGGATAGCACCCAGACGGGAGAGAGCCGTGAAACAAAAGGTGTGGGAAGATATGCGGGATGGTTTCCGGTATGTGGCTGGAAATATACCGATCCGTACGTTGTTGCTTTTAATGAGTGCGATCAGTTTTTTCGGGTTGCCCTTGATGACGTTTATCCCGGCTTACGTGAAAACGATCCTGCACGGGGAGAGCGAGATGCTAGGGTTACTACTTTCATGTATCGGTGTCGGTTCCTTCATTGCGGCCTTGTATCTGGCTGCCCGGAAAAGTGTACTGGGTTTGGGAAAAGTGGTGATGCTTTCCGGGGCTTTGCTGGGAATCGGGTTATCGGTGATGTCGTTTGTCACGATCCCTTGGGTGGCAGCCGTGTTATGTCTGCCGGTGGGTTTCACGATTATCGCTGCCGTGGCTTCCATCAACACGCTGTTGCAGACCCTTTCCGGCGAGGATAAACGAGGTCGGGTGATGGGATATATGGCAATGTCTTTCACGGGTATGGCTCCCGTGGGAAGTATGGTACTGGGGGCGCTTGAAAAATGGATTGGATTGCAAAAGATTATCCTATTATCCGGAATTTGTTGTTTTGTGGCTGCGCTGGTTTTCGAGTATTATCGTCCCTTGGTGCGTAGACATGCCCGCCCCATTTATATTGAAAAGGGGATTATCAAGGAAATAGCCATTGGGATTGATTCCACGGAGGAACAACAGTTCTGATTAATGATATTTCCTTGGTGTTTATTGTTATGAAAAATGGTGTTCCTTCTAAAATATTTTTGAACCGTTGTTTTTTTGTGTATTTTTGTCATTAACGGAAGTAATAAATGTCTATAATGTGATGGAACAGGGGAAATTCGATGTATTATTTAATCAGTATTACGAACGTTTGGTACTGTTTGCTGAGAGTTATGTGGGAGATTTGGAAACAGCAGAAGATATGGTACAGGATGTCTTCTTGTCTCTTTTGTCACGGTCGGATTTTAATGAAGTCGAATATTCCCGTTCTTATTTGTATAGTTGTGTAAAGAACGGATGTGTGGATTATTTACGAAAGTTGAAAGTTGTAGATCCGTTGGATATAAAATTATTTGATGCTGTTTATTATGTGGGGGATTTTAATCTTTTGGAACAGGAGGAGTTAATTCGGAAAGTGGAAGAAGAGATAGAGAAGTTGCCGGAACAGCGTCGGGAAATACTGAAAATGAGTGTTTATGATGGAATGAGTTATCCTTCGATAGCAGAAGTGACAGGTTTGTCAATCAATACGGTTAAAACACATATGAAAAAGGCATATCAAGATCTGAGGGAGAGACTTTATATGCAACATTTGAATTTACTTTTACCTTTAATCTTGTTAGAAATAAAGAATAAGCATTTATTGTAGTCTTATTAACGTTATTTTTCTTGTTTTTTCATTCACCCTGTTTTCGCTTTTTTACGTCATAGGTCTAAAGTTATGAAAAATGTGGAAATCTAGGTCGATATCTGTATCTATTCTTTATAGGAAATCGGTAGGTAAACCGATTTCTGATGTAGATCAGCAAAAGTTTGATGCGTGGTACAACGAGTCGGAAAAACATCGTTTGTATTATAAACGTTTTTGTGTGCAGCAAGAAAAGATTATGGCTCGTGATTGTTCGGTTGTGGATGTAGAGCGTCGATTGATGGAGATAAAATTCAAAAGACGTGTAAAATATCATTCTAATTGGTGGAAATTGTGTGGTGTTGCTGCTACCGTGTTGATTTTGTTTTCCATTGGTTGGATGTATTGGACTAAAAATGATATTTCCTGCCCGGTGGTTGTTGAAGCGGAACAAGAAAAAGCAAGTGTGACTCTTCGTTTAGGGCAGGGAAAGCGAATTGTGTTGGATTCGACTCTAGTGGCACAAACGATCAGTCAAGATTGCGTGGTTATGCGTGTTGGTGTTGGCGTGTTGGAGTATGACCGGGATTCTGTTGCAACCGGGGAATTGGTTTATAATCAGTTGGATGTTCCTCCTTCTGGGGAATATATGATTGTCCTGTCGGATGGGACAAAGGTTTATTTGAATTCGGCTTCTAGTTTGTATTATCCTACGGTGTTTCCGCCTGGAGAACGAAAAGTGAAATTGGCCGGAGAAGCTTATTTCGTGGTGGCTAAAGGAGAGCGTCCTTTTATCGTGGAGACCTCTTTGGAAGAGGTGAAAGTGTTTGGGACAGAGTTTAACGTGATGGCATATGAAGATGAAAAAGAATTACAAACAACCTTGGTAAAAGGTTCTGTCGGGGTGTTAGCGAAAGGGATGGAGGCTATTGGATTTCAAAAGATTGTTCCGGGAGAACAATTTCTTTTAAATCGAAAAACGGGGAAAACAGAAGTTGTTACAGTAGATGTTTTTCCTTATGTAGCTTGGAAAGACGGTCTTTTTGTTTCTCAAAATGATAATCTTGAGACAATATTAAGGAAGATAGCACGTTGGTTTGATGTGGAGATTTTTTACCAGAATCCTGAGTTAAAGCAAAAACGATTTTTCGGTATTATGAAACGGCAGACTCGTTTGCAGGAGGTGTTGGACGTGATTGCAAAAGCTGGGGACGTGCATTTTGACGTGAACGGGCGAGTCGTGTTAGTTCGGGATTAAAAAAATGAAAGCAGAAATTGTTTCCAGCAATTTCTGCTTTTAGTAAAATAAATAGGGAACAAACATTTTGCGGGTGTTGTTCCCGTATGTTTCACTTATAATTACAAATGTATGAAAAAAAATCGGTGTTCTATTCCTATATGGAGGGATAGTTTACGAAAATTGTGGATTATGACAAGGTTTCTATTTCTTTTTGTTTTTGTTGCCTCGCTGCACGTATCGGCGGCGCTTCACTCTCAAAATAAGATGGTGACCCTTCATCTGGAAGGGGTAAGTTTGGAAGAGGTAATTCAATCCTTAAAACTTCAAACGGATTATGGCTTTTTTTATAACATTGATAGTAAAGATATCAAAAAAATGACAAGCATTTCGGTTGATGTTAAGAATATGGCATTGGAGGATGTTTTGTCACAAATCTTGAGGGGTACAAACTTGAGCTATACTATCGTGAATGACGTGGTTATTTTGAATGCTCGAAGTGCTGTTGTTGTAAATGATTCTTTGGGGAAAAATCATATGCTTGTCGGTAGAGTACTTGACATGAATAAAGAGCCGTTACCAGGAGTGACGGTTAGGTTAGAAAATACAAATATGGGAACGGCAACAAATTTTGACGGTGTTTTCTCGTTTCGGTTGCCTGTTATGAATGGGAGGTTGATCTTGAGTTTTGTGGGTTATAAAACGAAAGAGGTCGAGTTTAAACTTCCTTCTGATACATTAAAAATTGTTCTGGAGGAAGAAGTTGAAAACGTGGAAGAAGTTGTTGTAACAGGTTATTTTAATAAGGCAAAAGAGAGTTTTACCGGTTCGGAAGTGACGATTGAAACAGAAGAGTTGAAGAAAGTTGGAGCGTTAAGTATAACGCAAGCTTTGAGTGCTTTTGATCCTTCAATTCGTTTGGCGGAAAGCTTGACAAACGGTTCTAACCCCAACGTGCTTCCTGATATTACCATTCGGGGTGAAAACGGGTTTGATTTGCGGGCGAATGCAGATGATGCGACCACGAATCCTAATGCTCCTCTTTATATTTTGGATGGGGTAGAAGTTTCGGCTGAACGTGTTTATGATATGGATGTAAATAGGGTTGAGTCTATAACTATCTTGAAAGATGCCAGTGCCACGGCTTTATACGGTTCTCGCGCTTCCAATGGAGTTATTGTGATCACGACGATTCGCCCGAAGTCCGGGCAGATTCGAGTGAGCTTGAATGCTAATTATAATATTTCGGTGCCGGATTTGCGGGACTATAATTTGATGAATGCTGAAGAAAAGTTAGAATATGAGCGGTTAGCTGGTTTGTATCAGGATACCGATTATTTAGAACAATGTAAACTGGATGAACTTTATAATTCTCGATTGGAAGAGGTGAGAAAGGGCGTGAATACTTATTGGTTGTCTCAGCCTTTAACAACCTCATTGAATCAACGTTATTCTATTAATTTCGAGGGTGGAGACGAGTATTTCCGTTACGGGATAGATTTGAGATATGACACGGATAAAGGGGTTATGAAGCAATCCGGCCGAGATCGGTTGGGTATTAACTTGACATTTAATTATAACATCGGGACGAATTTCTTTATTCGGAATGATTTGGCCGTGGATAATGTGAAAGCGAAAAATTCTCCTTATAATGAATTTTATTTGTATGCCAATCAAAATCCGTACGATCGTATTTATGATGAGAATGGAAAGTTTGTTGAGAAGCTTTCTTCAGGAGATTGGAATCCTTTGTATAATGCTCATTTGGCGAAAAAGAATACGAGTACATATACATCTATTCAAGATAATTTTAATATTGATTGGAGAATTATTCCGGCATTGCGATTACAAGGACGTATTAGTTATACCAGACAATTTGATAAAAGGGATTTATTCAAGTCTCCGGAATCTTTGGATTATAGCACGGAAACAGATCCTAAAAAGAAAGGAACTTATTTTCGTTCCAATTCACAAAGTGATAAATTTGACGGGAATTTGACATTACAATATAATAAAGTGTTGGGAGTACATTCGTTGAACGTGGGTGTGGGAAGCAATCTAACAGAGTCGACCGAGGAAGGAGATTCTTATACCGGGGTCGGTTTTGTTAATCCGGATATGGTTTTTATAGGAGCGGCGATCTCTTTTGAGGAAAATTCGAGTCCTAATGGTAGTTATGATAAATCCCGGTTGGTCGGATTTTTTGGTAACGTGAATTATGGGTATGATAATCGTTATTTCTTGGATTTATCTTTCCGTACGGATGGTTCCAGCAAATTCGGGAGAAATTCACGTTTTGCTCCGTTCTGGTCAGTAGGAGTTGCTTGGAATGTGCATAAAGAAGCGTTTTGGTCGGGAGACGAGAAGAGTTCTTTAAAATTGAGGGCTTCCGTGGGTAGTACGGGAACGACTAATTTCTCTTCGACTCAAGCGTTGACAACTTATAATTATGATTTTTCTAAAATATATAATGGTGTGTTTGGTGTCAGTTTGGCCGGATACGGTAACCCGGAGTTGAAGTGGCAGAACACTATTTCTTATAACGTGGGTGTGGATATGACTTTGTTGAAAGGGCTGGTTACGTTTAATGGAGATTTTTACATTAAAAACACGGAAAATTTATTGTTGCCTTTGACGGTTGCACCGTCGACCGGTTTTAGTAGTTATGTGGAAAATATTGGAAAATTGAGGAATACTGGGATTGAGGGCCGTTTGCGCTTGAATTTGATTCGGGATACTCAAAGAGATTTAAGATGGAATGTAACACTTTCCGCGTTCCATAATAAGAGCAAGATCACAAAGTTGTCTAATCAGTTGGAAGAGATCAATAAATATGCTAATAGTGATTGGTATAATCAAGGAACTGTCGTGTACCGGCAATATGAGGCCGGGCGTTCGCAAACAGCCTTGATGATGGTTCGTTCGGGAGGAATCGATCCAGCAACGGGAAACGAGGTTTATATTAAACGTAACGGGGAGTTGACATTTGAATATGATGCAAATGATAAAGTGAAGTGTGGAGATATGAAACCTACGATCGAAGGAAACGTGAATACGAATTTGACGTGGAAGGGTTTTACGTTGTATATGCTTTTTAAATATCAGTTTGGGGCCAAGGCTTATAATGGGACCTTAGCTTCTAAAGTGGAAGGTGCTAACCCTTATAAGAATGCAGATAAGCGGGTGTTGTATGATCGTTGGAAAGAACCGGGGGATCATGCTAAATTCAGACGTATTGATGATCGGACTTCTCCTTACCAGACGACACGTTTGGTTTTTGATAATGATTTGTTTTCTCTGTCAAGTGTGTCTTTATCTTATGAATTACCCCGGGATATCAGTCAGAAGATTTATGCAGATCGAGTTCGATTGATGTTGAGTACGACGGACGTATTTCGTTTGTCAACCATAAAGCAAGAGCGAGGGACAAGTTATCCTTTTGCCCGAACTTTTAACCTGAGTTTGAATGTTACGTTTTAATTGTTAATGAAAAGAGTTATGAGGTTAAGAAATTGTATAGGAAGTTTGTTGTTGACGCTCATGTTGTGTTCTTGTAATTCATGGTTAGATGTGGATTTGATCAACCAGAGTGAAGAAAGTGATCTTTTCAGTACCGAGCGTGGTTTTTCCGAGGCTTTAGCCGGTGTCTATTGCGATATTGCGGCTTCTAATATGTATGGACAAACATTGTCTTTCGGAATGCTTGATATAATGTCTCGTATTTATGATTATTCTCAGATCCCGAATAAGATGAAAATATTCCGGGATTATGATTACGAGAATAAGGATATGAAAAGTTATATCTATCTGTTATGGAGCTCATTTTATGCTAATATTGCGGCATTGAATAATATTTTGGAATGGAGTGAGAAAAATGCTTCTGTTTTATCTGATGAGCGACGGAATCAGGTACGGGGTGAGGTATTAGCTTTGCGAGGTTTGTTGCATTTTGATATTTATCGTTTGTTTGCTACTGACGTTAAACTGGATCCAAAGGCTCGTGTTTTGCCTTATCAAACGAAGTTTGGAGTAAAAACGCCGCCTGTTTATAGCACGATGGATTATTTGAAGCTGGTGATTGGTGATTTGGAGGATGCGGTAAAATATTTGGAGAATGATCCGATTAAGGAAGTGAAACCTTATCAGTTGGGGAATGGTGATGATGAAAATAAAGATGGAGCTGACCTTTATGTCGCTCGAATGAATTATTATGCGACGAAAGCTTTGTTAGCCCGGGTTTATTTGAGCATGGGAGGGGATAAAATAAAGGATGCCCGTCGTCTGGCCGAGGAGGTAATTGATTGTGGTAAATTTGCTTTGGTGAATTATGAAAAGAGTTTGAACACGGATGAGGCAAATAAAGATTTACTTTTTTCTGATGAACATATCTTTTCTTTGCGGGGACAAAACGTGAAATCTGATGCGGAAGGTGTACATAAGCAAATAACGGGTACGGATGGAAACGTGCAAATGGCTAGTGGTTATCAGTCTATATTATATTTGGGTGATTTAGAGGATTATAGATTGAATTGGTATAAAAGTTTTTATATTATAAAATATACTTCCGATAATAGTGAACGTTTTTTTCCCAAGATGCCTATGATTCGTTTGTCAGAGATGTACTTGATCGCTGCTGAAGGATGGATGGAGGATGACCCGGAACATGCGGCCGAATTATTACAAACTTTAAAGCAAGCTAGGACGAAATCAATCGTGAATAAGCAAACGGTGACGGAAGAGATGATTTTATTGGAAATGCGGAAAGAGTTTGTCGGGGAGGGACAGCTTTTTTACGTGTATAAGCGTTTAAATCATGATATTATCGGTAATACTTCGGAAGATGGGGTAAAAGCAAGTAATCGTGTTTTCGTGTTACCGTTACCGGAAGAAGAGATAGAATATGGATATAGAAATTAAATAAGACTTGTTTTATGAAGAAGTTAATATATATTATTTGGGCGTTTTGTCTTGGATTGCAGGGATGTGAGCAAGATCCGGAATACGAGTATGATGATATTGATCGTATTTATTTCCAGTACGAGGTTCAGAATAGCCTTGGGAATAATGTAAGCGTTGATTCGGTCGTTTTCTCGTTTGGGAAATTACCGGAAGAGGTCGTTGCCGATACAGCTAAGATCGTCGTTCAACTTATGGGGAATGTTTCAGAACAACCTCGGAAATATCGGGTGAAGGTGCTGAAAGAGGGGGTACAGTTAAGTGGTGTGACAACCATGGTTGAGGGTGAAGATTATGCTCCTATTGCCGAAGAGCAGGTGTTTGGGCCTAATCGTTTCCAAGATACTCTTCGAATTTTGGTGTATCGTAAGAATTTGAGTACCAGTTTGCGAAATCCGGAATCAAAAACTTTGATGTTGACTCTTGAAGAGGGTGAGGATTTCTTGTTGGGTGTTAATGTCGGGCATGAAATGAAGTTGTCTGTGAATAATATTTTATTCCCTCCGGCTTGGTGGGCGGCGAATGAGACGCAACTTGGTTTTTATCACCCGAAGAAATGGCGGAAGTTGATCGAGTGGGATTCTATGTTCGCTGTTGAAGATGTTTTTGTCGGTACTGGGGTTGATATGCAGAAGAAGAGTGGTATGTTGAATGATTGGCTGGATAAAAATGTGATTATTGATGACGAAACGGGGATGCGTATAACGAAAACCGGGCTTGTTGAAATTTAATATTTGGAAAAGTAATTCGTATGAGAACAATACTATTTTTTGTGTGTCTGACAGGCTTGTTATTTGCTTGTTACGATGATAAGGGGAATTATGATTATCACGATATTAATCAAATTACGATTTCGGGGATTGATAGTTTGATTCGTTGTGATCAGATGGATTTGTTACATATTCCGGTCACTTTGGAAGGAACGCAGTATGCCGATACGAATCGATTCACGTATTTTTGGGAAATTAATCGTAAAATAGTGTCCACGGCCAAAGATTTGAACGTGTATGTTAATTTCCCGTTAGGAGAAAACGAGGCTCGTTTCGTGGTAACGGATAAAGAACTCGGCACGAAAGCATTTAAATAACGTGAGTTCGAAATAACTTAAAACAACACAAGTTGC
>DYVS01000234.1:0-13138 GCA_020743075.1 Butyricimonas virosa
TGAACATGCTCACCATCAACAATGATGAAGCCCTAAAGCAATACAAGCTCCGATTTGCCAGAAAATACGCCAAACTCAAACCCCAATTAATTATCCTGCTGGGAACCTCGGCTTGGGTATTGTTAAAGGAAGATATTGAGAAAAAATGGAAAGACATTCCAACCATCATCTGTTGTGAAAAAAGATACATAGGCTCCAAGGAAGCTTACTTGAAAAAGTCTTTTATCCCGCAAAACGAGAGAATACCCTTAAATTCTTATCAAGGTGATATTCCCCTAACCATTTTCCAAGTTCCCTGTTACGTTAAGGAAACCCTTGAATTGATGAAAACTCTGTACCCAAAAATGCACAAACTCGTCTTTTTATCTGACGGACGTTTTATTAATGCTCAATACCGTCATGAAGTTGATGAAGTCATGAGGACACAATTCCCCGATGTTCAAGTCAAACATCTAGTGGCAGGAGAAATCACAAATGATGATTTGATTGATTCATTAAAATACCTGGATTCCCCATCCTGCATTTTATTCTCTTCTTGGTACAGCCAAACTAACCAGCAAGGGAACCTAATTCTTTCTTCTGACATTTCTAAAGTACTGAGTAATTACTCAAAAGTTCCCATTTTCACCCTAAATAATAATAACGTAGCAATAACCAACGGGATTCTTGGAGGATGTTATCAAAGAGAAGATATTTTAAAAGGCAAACTCCTAGAGACTATCGAACAAGAGTTAAAAAATCCCCATTCTCAAGGCATTCAAACCATAGAAATACCTCCCGTGACCCCGATACTAAATTATCCGGATCTAGAGAATTGGGAATTGGATATAAATTTATGTCCTCCCAATACTTACTTCTACAACACACCTCCCACATTTTTGGAAAAAAATTGGTTTTACATTATCCCTATAGCCTTTCTTGCCATTTGCCTGTATATCATTTGGCTAAAAAAACTTGCAAAAGAAAGGAATGCCCGACTAAATGCCATGGAAGAATACAACAGTCTGTTCAAAAATATGCCCATTATATATATAAAAGAAGAATTGATATATAACAAGGAAGGACGAGTAATAGACTTTATATTCAAGGAAGTCAACCCCACTTTTGAAAAATATATTACTGCAAAAAGCAATATTCTAGGAAAGAAATACAGCGAAACAAGCGGACAACACACCAGATGTATAGATCTTTACAATTCATTGCAGAACAAAAAGGAACTATCCTTTCAATACTATTGGGAAGCTAAACATATTTACCTAACGGTTATCATTACCTGTTCCCCCAAAAAAGGCTTCTTAGATGTTTTCTGCGTGGACAACACGGAACTGGCACAAGTTCAACAAATATTACGCTCAACCAACCACAAGTTATCGACGGCACTCGATGTCGCCAATATCACTCCATGGAAATGGGATTTGGAAAAACATACGATTCTATGTGATGTAAACCGTCCCATTGAAATCAGTGGCAATAACTCCCCTGCCGAAGAACAACAATTATCCGTTCCGGATTCATCCTATTTTTCCAATATTTGCAAACAAGATATTGATCGGGTAAGAAATGCTTACCAAAGTTTGATAGAGGGGAAAGTTCCGAGAATAAAAGAAGAGTTCCGGGTTATTTCCAACAAAGGCTATTCCGTCCATTACGAATGGGTGGAAGTTCAAGCCACCATCGATGAATACAACCAAGCGGGAAAAGCGAAAACGCTAGTCGGTTCTTCTTTGATTATCACTCAAAGAAAAGCCATGGAAAATGACTTGATAAAAGCCAAAGAGAAAGCCGAAGAGTCAAACAAATTGAAATCCGCCTTCCTAGCAAACATGAGCCACGAAATTCGAACTCCCCTGAACGCCATTGTCGGTTTCTCTGGTATTCTGGCATCGATGAACTCGGATATTGATGAAGAAAAACAGGAATACATACAAATCATCGAAAACAACAACAACCTACTCCTCCAATTAATCAACGATATTCTAGACCTTTCAAAAATAGAAGCAGGCGTACTGGAATTCTCGTACAACAACATTAATGTCGACGAATTGTTCATGGACATAGAAGAGTCCACTAAAATGAGGAACCAAAACAAAAACGTCTGTATTCTATACAAACGGACTTTACCGTCATGTTACATCAGTACCGATAAAAACCGCTTGACTCAAGTCATCACGAACATGATTAACAATGCGATGAAATTCACGCAACGAGGTAGCATCGAGTTCGGCTACAACCTTCAAAACGAAGATTCATTATATTTCTACGTGAGTGACACGGGATGCGGTATCCCCGAAAGTCAAGTAAACCGTGTTTTTGAACGTTTTGTTAAACTCAACAATTTTGCACAAGGTACAGGCCTGGGGTTACCCATTTGCCAAACCATCATCACAAGCATGGGGGGCAAAATCGGAGTAAAATCAAAAGAAGGTGAAGGAAGTACATTTTGGTTTACTCTTCCCTATCATCAAGCAGATCAAGCAGGAGATAATATCGCCAAAGCACCCGAAACCCCTCGTCTCGTGGACAAAAAAGATAAACTCGTCATCTTAATAGCCGAGGACAATGAAAGCAATTACAAGTTATTTGAAACCATACTGAAAAAAAATTACACATTAATTCATGCCTGGGATGGAGAGGAAGCCGTACAATTATTCAAACAACACAACCCACACCTTGTATTAATGGATATAAATATGCCGAAGATGGACGGGTATGAAGCTACTCAAAAAATACGGGAAATATCCCCCGATGTACCCGTTATGGCAATAACAGCCTTTGCTTATGCCGAAGATGAACAACACATTCTGAATAGTGGGTTCAACGCTTACACGTCAAAACCGATTCAGGCAGAACAATTACAAAAACAAATCGGGAATTTGCTAAAAAAACATTTTTTATTCCTGTACTAAGCAGAAGCCACCTAAACAACACCGTTCACCCGAATTACTTGCCGGTTATATCCCGGATAACTACCGAGGCACAGAAACATCCGAAAAGAGGGGGCATATAAGAAATCGTACCGACATTCGATTTCTTATTCTCGCTCTCGCTCAAAACAACCGCCTCCGGATCAACTTCTTCGGGCGAAAACACTACTTTTACTCCTTTATAAACCCCTAACTTATGCAATCTTTTTCTTAACATGCGGGCCAGATTACAATTATAAGATTTGGAAATATCGGCTATCCGGATTTGTTCGGGATCCATCTTTCCCCCGGCTCCCATGCAACTCACCACCCGGTAACCTTTCTGCAAACTATGATAAATTAGAAATATTTTGGGTGCCAACGTATCAATGGCATCCACCACGTAATCATACTCCGCCATTTCCAAAATATCAATCATCCGGTCATCTTTGATAAAATCATTGATGACGTGTAATTGAATATCCGGGTTTATATCCCGGAACCGGGCTGCCATTACCTCGGCTTTCGCTTTACCGATGTTACTATCCAATGCCGGAAGCTGACGATTCTTATTCGTCACATCCACGCAATCCCCGTCGATGATCGTCATTTCCCCGATCCCTGCCCGACATAATTGTTCTGCAGCATACGCCCCGACGCCTCCCAATCCCGCCACCAACACGTGAGCATTCTTCAACAAACCCAATCGTTCTTCTCCTAGAAGCAACTCCGTTCTACTCAGCCAATCCATATTATTTTCTAAAAACTTTATTATAATTATTCCCCGTTATTTCCTTCATCGTCTCCACGTCCACTCCTAAAATGGCAGATGCCGTCTCGTAAATAACCGAAATCTCAACCTCTTTATCATCATTCTCCAAAAACAACCTTTCCGCCGGGATCATCCGTAATAACTGAAAAGCATTCGAACGTGAATCCGACAATGCCGCACCCACGGAAATATAGAACTCGCAATCCAACAACTGTCGCAATATCCGTTCGTTATTATTATACCCATGAACAATCCAAGGCACGGATGATTTCGTTCGTTTCCTCACGGCAATCAATTCCGAATACGCCTTCACGCAATGGATAATCAATGGCTTACACAGCTCTTCCGCCAAACGGACTTGAACTTCCAGTATCTCTTCCTGCGTTTTCATGCAAATAGGAGAGCGACGGTCCAAACCGCACTCTCCTATCGCTATTACTTTTTTTATCCGTACCGTATCTTCTATCCCCACGAAAACACTCTCTCCCAGCTCGTTTAACTTCATGGGATGAACACCCACGGAATAAAACACGTTCTGCCCCTCGACCAATTCCCGTCTTTTTTCTTTTTCCACCCACGCCTTTCCTTCACCAACATCCAGAATGTTAATTCCTTCGCCAACATGATGCGTGTGTATATTCACGTACGGATTCAATTCCTTCTATTATTTTTTATTGCACATGATATTCAAGATCGTCTTGTCCGTCTCCTCCATACCTTTCGTTCCGATCAATCCCACGTTACGAATAGTACGCTCAATATCTTCCTCCACGATCCCGTCATTATTCGTTTTGATTCCTCTCATGGACAACAAGGCAGCTTGCACGGCAGCCGATACACCGGAATACACCTTCAAGGCACATCCCTGTTTTGCCCCGTCACACATCATACCCGTC
Source organism: Butyricimonas virosa (assembly GCA_020743075.1). Lineage (GTDB taxonomy): Bacteria > Bacteroidota > Bacteroidia > Bacteroidales > Marinifilaceae > Butyricimonas > Butyricimonas virosa_A. Next base: position 4,572 of record DYVS01000234.1, read on the forward strand.
AAGTTAGAACACATCGTCTTGATCGTGTTCACCATATTATCGTAAGTTCCACCCATCAAATAGGTAATTGCAGATGCAGCCCCTGTTCCGGCAATCAGAATTCCGCAAAGAGCTGAAAGGTGTCCCATATAATGGTGAATATGCACGGCGATCAAGTTACTCAATGCCAAGGCACGGGCTAATTGCTCGCGGGAAGCCCCGAATTTCTCGGCAGCCACCACAACCGGCAAATACACCGTGATACCTTGATTACCACTACCGGAATTCGTCATCACCGGTTTCGGGCATCCGTCCATACGAGCATCCGATGCAGCCGTAGCACGAATTAACGTGCGATTCAGCAAGTCATCTTCCAACAAGCCTTTATCTATATTCTCTTTTAACGTCTTACCAATCTGCAAGCCATATTCCGAGTTCAACCCCTCGGCTGAAATAGCTTTGTTCATCTCGGCTCCCTGCAACACGAACTCGATATCTTTCACGTCCACCTCATGCACGAAATCCCAAATTCGTTTAACACTTAACTCCGGACCCTTATCCTCTGGTTTTGAAGTATCCAAACGGAATTCTCTTTTGAAAATCTCTTCCCCGTTTTTCTCTACCAAAACGATATTGGTGTGCGTATGAGCGATAATCACTTTTACCGTATCATTTCCTTTCGTGGCCAAAGCCTCGGCATACAATTTATCCGGCGCATCCTCTTTCAATGAAACCGTCACCTGCCCTAACATATCTTTTGCACGCTGCAGGTTATCCCCCACGTTCACCTCCTTCAGCACTTCCAACCCGTATTCGGATTTTCCACAAACAGCTCCTAAAGCCGCAGCAATAGGCAATCCAACCATTCCCGTTCCCGGAATACCAACCCCCATGCCGTTCTTATAAATATTTCCACTAACCAGCACATCCAAACGCTCGGGCACACTTCCTAATACTTCTTTACACTTTGCACACGCCAAAGCACAGGCTACCGGTTCGGTACACCCCAAAGCCGGAACGGCCTCTTTTCTCAATATCTCAATGATTTGTTGATCTGTTACTTGATTCATCTTATTCTTCCTTTTTCATGTAGAACGCTAAAATTTTTGCGACTACAAAAATAGTGTTATTTATCTATTTTTCTACCACAAAAAGACAAATTATACTATCTTTGTCGATTGAAGTCGAATTAGTTGAACTCACGATAGACATTTACCCATGAAATTAACACTCGTCATATTATCACTTTTCATCACGTCCCTCGCTTGGGCGCAAACAGATTCTATTCCCCCGGTCAAAAAAGAGATTGATTTCGTGAAACGACTCTCGGAAACAGACTCCATCACCAGTGGTAAAGTGATCATTCATGCCGATCCGAAAATCGAACAACTATTAAAACTAAATATTTCCGTGAACCGGAAAGAACAGCTCTTTCAAGGGTACCGCATCCAAATCCTATCCCGTAGTTCATACGGCACAAACATCGACACGCTGAAAAATTATACCAAACGATTCGAAGAAGAGTTCCCAGACATTCCGGCATACCTGCAATACACCGATCCCGATTTCAAAATCCGAGTAGGGAACTTCCGTACTCGCATAGAGGCAATCCCTGCTCTAAAACGAATCCGCAAAAAGTATTCAGGCGCTTACCCGGTAAAAACGACAATTTACCTACACGAATTGAATCCCGTCGTGGAGCAAGACACGGTAAACGCTCCCCCGGCAGTTCCTCTATCGTAATTTACAGGAATATCACATTTCCATACCTCCTTTTGTCTTGTTCTTACATCTACACGCTATTTTGTCGTTATCTCCTCGTTATGCCTCCGTTCCTATAAATGGACGATTTAACGACAGGATAACGAACAGATAACGAACAGATACAAGAGTTGGTACGGAGGAAGGAAAGCCCATGAAGGAGTCTACCCTACAATAACCTCATTCAACTTTCTCTTTTCCTCCGAGAAATCAATCATAGGATATGAACGGGAAATCATGGCTATTTCTGCCAACATTTTTTTCACCAAACGGTGATATTCTTCTGACTGGGGATCAAAAGGTCGATGTGCCACCCCCTTATTGACTCTCCCGATCTGATTCATCAAACCCAACACTTCGGGACTAATAAAACTATAAAGGAAACGTTCCCAAATATAATCCACCGTGAAACCGGACATATGTAACATATCATCCGCATAAAAACGGTAATCACGCAATTCATCCAACACAATTTCATAGGCCGGAAAATAATACACGTGTTGCAATTCTTCCCGTAACCGATCAATAGCCAACAATAAAGTTGCTTTGCTCAACTGATTTCCGTGAGCCCCATCTTTCCAATGCCGAATGGGACTTACCGTGAATAAAATCCGAAGTCCCGGATTGATCTCCCGTAAACGCCCGATCAGCACCAAGTACTCCTTCACAATATCCTCCACGCTCAACCGACTACGTTCAAACTCCTGTGAAGGAATCTTATGACAGTTCGACACGACTATATTCTCTCGTGTATATCTATACACCCAAGCCGTTCCCCATGTGATTACCAATAAATCCAACGTACGAAGTTCCCCTGTAGCTTTCGTCAAACGATCGTTTATCCGGCGCAGACATTCATCCGGGTCTGTCGAAGAAAAAGCCCCGTGATGATACAAACTCACCCATTTGCCACCGACTTGTCTCAAATCGCTTTTCTCGAATTGTTTCCCTTCCACGATCAGCCGTAACACGTTCGCCACGGATAACGGATTATAAATTATCCCACAGGGATTCACATCCACGTCAAATTTATAATATGAAAACTTACTCCCCATGTTTTCGGCAAAACACGAACCCAACATCATCAATCTAGAATTATAATCTATCAAGAAATCCGGAGCCGCAACAGTAATCTTCGTCTGTAAATTCATATCTATATTTATTATAAATAATCACTCTATCTTTACAAAGTTACATTTTTTACATTCATTTCCTCTATCAATTTTATACTTTTGCCAAAAATTTCACGAATGGGAATCATCTCCATATTATTAATCGCCGTTGGCTTAGCTATGGATAGTCTTGCCGTAAGTATTAGCGGCGGAATCGTTATGCGTCCTTTCTGCATGCGACAATCTTTACGCCTAGCCTTTACCATGGGGATTTTTCAAGGAGGGATGACATTATTCGGCTGGCTCATGGGAGTCAGTTTCAGTTCATACATTACCACCTTCGATCATTGGATTGCTTTTATCCTTCTTGGTTTTCTAGGTGGCAAAATGATCTACGAATCTTTCAGGGAAGAAGAAACCACCATCTCGTCTTTTTCCACCAAGACCTTGCTCACCTTGGGAGTAGCCACCAGCATCGACGCTCTAGCCGTGGGTGTCAGCATGGCATTCCTTAAAACAAGTATTTATTTTCCCGCCTTTATCATTGGATTCGTAACTTTCTCCCTCTCTTTGATTGGAGTTATCTGCGGTTATCGCTTCGGTAAAATCAAAGGTATCAACGTTGAATTATTCGGAGGCATCATTCTCATCGGCATCGGCATCAAGATCCTCATCGAGCATCTGATGGAATAATTTTCAATTTTCAATTATACATTTTCAATTATATTTGTATCTTTGTATTCACATATCTATGGGGTAGACGTGGATTTGACAGCATGATGAATAGGTATGTAAGCATGTCGGGCGTAGTGAAGCCGGCCCGTTAATCCCGGACGCAAAATTTTAATTGGCGAAAGAAATTACGCTCTTGCTGCCTAATTGAATCATAGTAGATTGAGGCTTAATCTCCGCTCAAGGTAGTGGAGACGAGACATCCCGCTGGCGGTCCCACCTTGTGCCAACCAGCATTCGGGGTGCAGGCAATACGAGGTTAGTCAACGTTTTGCTTCGTGACGTTGGTGAAATAACAGAAGCTAAGGTATAGTTTGGGTGCTTTTTTCCGGGCTATATTCGAAAACCAACAAAAAGCTAAGCATGTAGAAAGCATATGGATTCCGTGTTTGGACCAGGGTTCGATTCCCTGCTGCTCCACCCCTTCAAGAGATAACCACTGATTTTCAGTGGTTTTTCTTTTTTCAATCAATTCTATATCTTCAAAAACAGGCTATATTTGGTACTCTTTCAAAAGTATACCAACACCCCTCATAACAATCTGATTATGTGACAATAAAGCGACATCAAATGATAGTAAAAGTTAGTATTTATTATTTCATTTACACCTTCAAAACTAACACGAAGGGAGAAGCACCTATTTATTGTAAAATTGCAGTAAATGGAAAACAAAAACGATTTTCAACTGGTATATCTATACTGTCTAAACTTTGGGATGCTACAAAGCAAAAGGTAAAAGGCAAAAATCTTATTGCAGAAGATATCAAAAAGATGAAGTCCTCCCAATGAAATAAACAAAAATACCTATCTTTGTGGTAATAACATGAATTTTATGGACATTGTAGAACTTCGAGAGTTATGCCTCTCTTTTCCTCACACGACCGAAGAATTTCCTTTTGACGAAACCACGTTAGTCTTCAAGGTTTTCAATAAAATGTTTTGTTGCACGGACATTATGCCGTTCGAATGGATTGCTGTAAAATGCGACCCGAATTGGGCCATCGAATTACGGGAAAAATACACTGAAATCACCCCGGCCTACCATTTCAACAAAAAATATTGGAACGGGATAAATATGCACGGCTCCCTGCCCGATAAGTTCATAGAAGAACTCGTTGAACACTCGTACCGGGAAGTCATCAAGAAGCTCCCAAAAAGTTTTATAAAAGAAAATTTCCCGGAGTTTTCACTCACGGGATCTAACAAGGGAAAATAATAATAAAAAATGAGACCTATAAAGTCTCATTTTTCTATTATTTACGAAGTTCACTCTCAATCATATCCTGTAAAGAAGGATCAGAAGGACGAGGAGCATGAGATTCCACGATACTACCATCCTTAGCAAAAACCATAAAGCGAGGAATCCCCGTTATCTTATAATCTTTCGTTATTTTACTCCATCCATCAGCAAATAATTGTACTCCGGGTAATTGTTCTTCTACCAAGAATTTTTTCCACTTCTCGTAATTCTTTTTCTCATCAACAGATACCCCGATAAAAACGACATCCTTACCTTCCATCGCTTTCTCCAATTTCTTCAAATGCGGTAATTCTGCCCGACAAGGTCCACACCACGTTGCCCACACATCCACCACTACCACTTTCCCTTTATAATCTGACAAAGAATGCATTTTACCATTGGCATCCGGACAGGTGAAATCTATCGCTCTCTCACCTTTCTTTGCCTCGTAGAGTTCGGAAGCCTTATCCTCCAATATTTTCAACTGATCAGCATCCACATATTTTTTAGCCTTCTCCATAAATTCCATATACTCGAAATAAGAACGTCCGAACCCTTTGGCCTGTTCAACAACCAACGTCCCCTGCAACTTTCTATTTGGAATGACAACCAAAGACTCTTGTAAATCACTGGCATTCTTTTTATTTTCTAGGCAATAAAACATCATATATAATTTCATAAGTTTTATCCCATCAGGCATTTCCAAAATCACCTCGTCTTGAAACTTATTATTATCAACAATAGAATTATAATAGGCAATACGTTGCTCTTTAGAAGGATGTTTAGAACGCGGAGTATAAATAAAATTCAACGCAAAACGATCCAATTCATAGCTAATAAAATGTTTCATTAACTCATTAAAACGAGAATTCTTCGTTTCAATATTCTTGCAGAATGGTTTTATTTTCGAAAGTAAAACTTCAAATTCCGGGAAAAAATCTTCATAAGTACTACGAGAACGAGTAAAAAATATTGATTTCTCACAAACTCGTTTAGAAAGCTTCACCCAGTCGTACAACACTTTATTCTCAGCAGTATTATTCTTACCTGTTAGGTAAATTGTGTCTTTATCCATAAAAAGAGATACGGCATCTCCAGCTTTCAAATAAAGCGGATATTCATAACTCTTACCATCACCCAAAACATAAAAACCTTCATATTCCGGAATAAAACGAAAACCATAATAACCATTCTGAGCATAAGAAGCACTTGCCAATATTTTTTGCTGCCCATTATTCACCCCGGACAACTGCATAATTTTTCCTATCCCTTCTCCTATACGACATTCAATCGTCACCGGTTTCTGGGCAGGTAATACACGAACAAAAAACAGGCATATTATCAATAATACAAATTTCATTTTCATACCTCGAACTCAAAATTACCAATAAGTTATACATTTCACAGCCCCTTCCGTATCGATCACTTCCTCCACGGTCAAATTACGACTATCAGTACTCTCCGGAGTAAGTCTGTAAACTTTACCCTTATTCGTTTCGCTATATGTAGCAACAAAAATATTTGCTTTATAATCGTTATGCGCAATCACATTTAAAGAAACAATCGGGTCAAAATTCACTCCCTGTAAATTCACTTCAACACATTCATCAATTCCTTTCCGATATGTATATAATTTATTACCAATGGAGAAATACAAGAAACCGTTCAGCTTATCAATAACAGTATATTCAGCATCTTCAATCATTGCCGCATTCCCCTTCAACTCCTCCTTTTGATCTAGATGTCCCTCATATAAACCACTAGCCGTATTCTGTAACATACGGAACTGACAACGTTGATACTTGTCATCCTCGTCTTTTACAATTGCCACCGTCCCCATATTATACAGTTGTTGCATATACAATAAATCCGAATTGGGAACAGCCGAATTATCATTTATATCATAACAAGATTCCGTCACTGTTCCCCCAGACTTCATTGCATAGGACACAAAACGTTTTCTGTCTTGATCAAACAAAATAGCCGCATGGCTGTTATCCCCACCGTAATAAGAAGCCGCTTGGAATTTTTTATTATTTACATAAGTAATGTCCGCAGAAAGAATTCCCCGGGAAGTCAGAAGATGTACATTCCCCTCCGCTGTGAAAAAATACATAAATTGATCACTCAAACAATACATCGATTTCATCGTATAACTAACCGGCTGGGGAGTCAACATAATCATTCTCAACATATTTTTGTCTTTCCACGAAAAATCAGGCATATCCAACCAGCCACTAGCCTCACCGGTTGCCACCCATAACCTTCGTCCTCCCCAAGCCCTAACATTTGTATATGCGATTGAATTCGCACCTCCGGAAAGATAAGGGAATCCCGAACTACTCAACAAACCGGTTCTATGAATCTTATTTCCTTCCGTATCATCTGCATAAATTTCAATATCGACTTTACGATCCGTATCTTCTGTCATAAAAATAAATCCACCCTTTACCCCCTCAACTACATTCAATTTAAAATCAGAAATCCAAGATACCCCCGTCTTTTTTTCAGTTACCGTGTAATTTACTTGATAACTATTCCCACTCGCCAACCAAATTGTATCAGTCAAATCTTTATCGGTCCCCAAGATCACATTTTCCTCCCCCGTAAGAGCCTTCCATTCGAAAGTATAATCATCCGGATTAGCAACTTCCGTCTCATTTTCGGAATCTAATAGCCGCTTTTTTAAATCAACTTCAATATGCAACACATTACCTCGTCCAACTGTGGTGTCCTTCAACACGTCTGTTAAATCAATTTCTTGCACCCAATCATATTTATAATGACCTTTATCTTCATAACAAGAATTTAACATTCCCGTTAATAGAGTTATCAATCCAATCGTGATATATCTTATCATATCGTCTTTCCTTTAATTGTTTGTTTTTAATTCTGAAGCCATTGGCCAATCTTCCGGTATCGTCACTCCTGGGAAAGTCATGTATCCCTTGTCCGCTTCATTCGAGTTTTCAGGATCTTGTGGCATTTTTGTCGGATCACCAGCCTCAATGATAGCATTCAAATAATTGGCAAAATAGACCTTCGCTATTATCATTTTGTTTCCAATACTACTTTTTATTTCGTTATCAGCGCTAAACCAATCACCAGGCTCAAATCCCATCTATTGATTAAAGAAGTTAAACTTCACCTCGGAAAAATACCCTAACATAGAAGTCATCCACATAGACGGACGCGTCAATTTACTTGTAAACATCAGCACATGACGAGTAATATCAATTGTGTCTTTATCTACAATCTTCCGGGGAAGGTCCTGTTGAAAATATTCATTGGCCACTAAACGCAATTCAATGGAAACCGTGGTATCTGACAATCCCTCCCGGTAAATATGAATTGGAATCTCCCCGTACACACTGTCTTTAGGTAATATGTATTCGGATTGCAACTCATCATAATTCGTCCCCGCAATAGCCGTTGTACTCTCTACTTGTACTTTAAATCTCCGTTCATGATTAACCATATCACCCAAAGCCTTGACTGATAGCCTAACAACCGTATCTTGCACATTATACATCGCAAAAGAAAAGATTGTTGTATCCATATACACGTTGGACACTTCAGAAGTAACCTTCGGGTAACAAAAATAAACACTACCCTCACCTTTGTACAAATCCAATTTGTCCTCTTCGCAACTCCAGCAAAGTAAAACAACTCCTAAAAATATCAATATTCCTTTCATAATCCATTCTTCTTAATCGCGTCTATTATTTGTTTCACTCTCAGGC